>NZ_JBPXRO010000006.1:0-196822 GCF_051842875.1 Neobacillus sp. C211 | reverse complement strand
TGCCGAGGAGGCTCCCCGGCACGCCCGCGGAAAGCGAAGTGCCTGGAGCGCAAATCAACAGACATGTTGCAAAGCCTATATATTAATAATGTTATAATAAATTAACGCGGTGAATGGTTAAAGTTATTGTAGAAAATATGAGACTGTCGAAAGTTTCTCGACAGCCTGGACCGGGCATGCGCCCGGTTCTTTTTATTCCCCAAGCATAAATAGTCAGATTCTTTTACCCAATCTTGGATGACGATTTAAAATTCCTGTTAGTTTATCTAACAAAACCACTGACAAGAACCAAAAATTCAGTTAACTTTTCATTATAAACAAGAAAGAAAGGAAGATTTCAATGTATCGAAAAATTGATATTAAACTAGCTGAAAGAATCCTTCAATTAGATAAATTAAGAGATGAGTTGTATGAAGAACTCATGAAAACAATGGGATCTCAGGCGAATGAACTTTTAAGAAGACTCCAAAATTATTAATTTCAGTTTGAAGGGGTGATGAAAGTTGGCCACTCATTTGCGTAAAGGACTCGAACGCCTTAGGCAGTTTTATATTAAGAAGTTGTTAGATTCAGGCATGTCTTATTCTTCTGACCACGAGCTTTACTCTCTTACCTTCAATGAACTGGAAAGCCTATACAAAAAAATATTTTCCCCAACAAAATCATGACGAATGCACTCCATAGAAATTTCTTCTGAAAAACAAGTAAAATGGTTTGAATACCCAGTCCAATGTAAGAAAATCTAACATATAATATATTAAATTAACAAATTGATTAAATATTGAAACAATAGGGTGTGGTGAGAGGCAAAAATGGGAAAAGACATATCATATAAAGATAAAAAAGTGATTACAATTGGAATTGTTCGGGACCTCACCGGTCTCTCCGAACGACAAATACGATATTACGAAGAACGAAAGCTTATTTTCCCTGAAAGGTCTGCTGGAGGAAGCCGCAAATTTTCATTTTCAGATGTTGAACTATTGATGGATATTGCCAATAAAATTGAAGACGGAATTCAAACACATGATATTAGGAAAGAAATGCTTCGTGAACAAAAGAAACACAACCAAGAAGATGTACGCAGAAAGATGATTCAAGGGCAATTAAACGCCCAATTTGGTATACGGAAAAAGTAAGGAGCTAACCTTCAATCCCATTCCTTCTATAGAGAATGGGATTTTTTATCGCACTTTTCTCCCTCCGTTCAGACAAAAAGCTGGGGTTATGTCTCATTATTAAAAAACCATGTTAGATTATCTTCCAAATTTATAGAAAATAATTCGGAATCATGTAAGAATACTAACATACCGAATGTTAAGAAAACTAACATCATTTAAAAGGGGGAGAAAAAATGGATACTTTATTCTTAATGAACAGTCTTTGGGTAATGCTAGGAGCGATACTTGTCATTTTAATGATCGGCGGGTTCATCCTGTTAGAAACAGGTTCCACCCGAATGAAAAATGCAGGACATATTGCTGGTAAAACCATTCTCACATTTAGTATTAGCTCAATTGTATTTTGGGCAGTTGGATTTGGATTAATTTTCGGAAAAGGAAATGCACTTATAGGCCTTTCTGACTTCTTATATTCAGGCTATGATATCGATAGTTTATCACTTTCTGGTTCTGTTTTCTTTTTATTCCAATTAGCTTTTGCAGGTATTTCCTTAACGATTGCATTTGGCGGGTTTGCTGAACGAGCAAAATTAGGCGTCTATCTCGTATTCGCAGTATTATTTTCTGTTATAGTTTATCCTCCAATTGCTCACTGGATTTGGGGCGGCGGCTGGTTAGCAGAGATTGGCCAACAAGACTTCGCCGGTTCGACCGTTGTTCACTTAACTGGTGCTATGGCTGCACTGGCAGCTACGATTCTATTAAAACCACGTATCGGAAAATTTAATAAAGATGGTTCCGCCAATAATCTAGCTGGTCATAACCAAGTATTTACAGCACTAAGTGTTTTACTCTTATGGGTTGGATGGTTCGGATTTAACGCGGGCAGTACATTATCAGTTGACAAGGGTTTCTTTGGATTCGTCGCATTAAACACAAACCTTGGTGCTGCTGCTGGTACCGTTGCCGCAATGATTATCTCTTGGATCGTATTGGGTAAGGCAGATGTTCCAATGATGTTAAATGGTGCATTAGCAGGCCTCGTAGCGATTACTGCTTCTTGTGCATTTGTTGATACTTGGGCCGCTGTCCTGATTGGTTTTATCTCTGGTATTCTTGTATTTTATAGTATTAGCTTCTTTGAGAAAAAAGGAATTGATGATCCAATCGCAGCACTATCTGTACATGGTACGGCTGGTGTCTGGGGAACGTTATCGACTGGTTTCTTTGCAACAAAAGAATTAGCCACGGTCGGAAAACCTGGATTATTTTATGGTGGCGGCTTCCATCAGCTCGGGGTTCAAGCATTAGGCGTTATCGCCTCTGGTGCCTTCGCCTTGGTCGCATCCTTTATCTTGCTTGCCATTATTAAAAAAGCAATGAATGGCTTGCGTGTCACAGAAGAAGAAGAGATTATGGGCTTAGATATGAGCGAGCACGGAAGCTATGGATATCCCGAATTGCTTAAAGCGGAACAAAACAAGGCTCTTTAAATTTTTATACATTAAGTGTGCAACTCCTATTTAGGGCTTGCACACTTTCTAGATTTTTTAAGTAAGTGGAGGTGAAAATATGCATGATAATACCTACTCAGCCATTGCAGAATATAGAAGATTTCACATGAAGCCCGTTGCTCAGGATCACTTCAAATTAAACGAACTTCATGACAACATGATTAAACAGGTATTGGAGATATCACTAAAAGAAATTCTTGCTCGATATGGCCCTCCGCCGTCCCCCTTTTCTTTCTTTGTGATGGGGAGCGCTGGACGTTTCGAACAATCCGTATGGAGTGACCAAGACCATGGCATTGTTTATCTCGATCCGACAGCTGAAGCAAAAGCTTATTTTTTGTCATTAGGAAAGGAAATATCAAAAGGTCTTTATCAAGCAGGCTATCCTTATTGCGATGGCGGTGTCATGGCTGGCAATCCGTTCTGGTGTAAATCCCATTCTGAATGGGAGAAGCAAATAAAGAACTGGGCCCAAGAGGCATCTTGGGAATCGTTACGGTATCTACTCATCATTATTGACGGTCGTTCTATTTTTGGACAGCATCAACTCTTGGAACATCTAAAGACCTTTGTGTACCAGACCGTTCAAAAGGAACATCTTCTGCCAAGAATGACAAACAATACTCTTTATTTCAAAAAAGGGATTGGCGTATTAGGTCAGCTTTTAGTAGAGACTCACGGGGTACATACTGGGTCTCTAAATATAAAGGAGACTGCCCTCTTTCCATATGTGAACGCTGCTCGTTTATTGGCAGTAAAAGAAAATCTACTGGAGACTTCTACCCTATCAAGGCTCCACAAACTACAGATACATGACAAGGATTTATATAAAGCAATGTTTTTAAAACTGTTAAACTATCGTCTTCTTTTTGTCAGTCACACAGATTATGATTCTGGTCACTATTTACCGGTCGACATCCTAACAAAAGAGCAAAAGAATGAAATGAAAGACATCATTAAAAATGGGGTAACTCTTCATCAATCCGTAAGAAAATTAATAGAAAAGGAGGGAAAACATGAGAATAAATGATTTGGCACAATACTTTAGGCAAATTTCAGGCAAAGTCAGTTCTAATATTTATGCTGGGATTCAGGGGCAAGGCAATCAACAACAACTCTCGTTCATCCGGCAGCTGCAGAAAGAAATGAAAGTAAAAAACAACTTAGATACCCCGCTTAACGAATTAGAAGTCGTTGTCTTTGATTTGGAAACCACTGGGTTTTATCCAGAAAAGGGAGATCGCGTCCTATCGATTGGAGCTGTAAAAATGATTGGTCCGCACATCGAGGATAATCATACTTTTTATTCCCTTGTTAAATCAGACCTTCCTCTTACCTCAGAAATTTCTACTTTAACAAATATTCATGAAGATCAATTGCGGGATGCTCCGGATGCCAGGGATGTCTTAGTTCAATTTTTCAAGTATACACAAAGTCATATCCTTGTCGCACATCACTCTAAACATGAAAAGTCCTTTATGCAAAAAATGACATGGGATCTGTTAAAGACTCGATTTGAACATCGAATCATCGATACTTCCTTCTTAATTCGACTATCAGATTCATCTATGAAATCATTACCACTAGAAGAAGTCTGCCATAAATGTGGGATTGTTATAAAAGATCGCCACCATGCACTTGGCGATGCAATCATGACAGCGCAAATATGGTCCAGCTATTTAAAAATAGCTCAAAAAAACGGATATAGTAATTTACGAGAAGTATATGAACATCTTGCAAAGCTTTGAGCATAAGAACACTATTTTAAACTAGTGTTTTTTTGTCTAGAATTAAAAATTTCTAGTTTGAAATATAATCCACTTTGCAACACCACCATCTTACTTTCCTCTGAATATCCCCTTCGTTTCAATCCTTTTCGAGGACAAAATAACCTAAAAATAAAAAAATTTCAAAAAAATTTTTTTCGCTGTTTTCCTTATCACAACAATAATGTAAACGCTATCAACTTTTTTGATTTATTTGAATTGTCAGATTTTTATATTGACCATGTTTTCGATTGGTTGTATGATTATCGAAAATAATCATCTATTCAATAACTGTCATAGCTCCTCACCATTTGGAGATGGGGATGACAATTCTTTTTTAAAAATTTGTTTAGTCATTTAAAGCGTTCTATCACAAAAGAGGAGTGGTTAGGTTGGGGAGTCAATGGATTTTCCTTGGCGGCAAGTTCGTCAAGAAAGAAGATGCTGTAGTTTCAGTTTTCGATCATGGTTTTTTATATGGTGATGGTGTGTTTGAAGGCATACGTGTTTATAGCGGAAACGTCTTTAGACTCGATGCTCACCTGAAAAGACTGTATGAATCAGCACAATCCATTATGCTGAATATTCCATACACACAGGAGGAAATGACTCAATTAATCGTAGAGACAATTAGAAAAAATCAGCTAGAAAGCGCCTATATTCGTGTCGTTGTTTCCCGTGGAAAAGGGAATCTCGGCCTAGACCCTTCTTCCTGCTCGATACCAAGCGTCATTATTATTGCTGAAGAACTTAGCATGTATCCTAAAGAGTATTACGAACGTGGAATTAAAATTGCATCTGTTGCGAGTCGAAGGAATCGCCCAGATGTCCTAAGCCCACAGATTAAATCACTAAACTATTTAAATAATATTCTAGTAAAATTAGAGGCTAACCAAGCTGGCGTTGAGGAAGCATTAATGCTTAATGATCAGGGTTATGTTACTGAAGGCTCAGCTGATAATATATTTATTGTAAAAAATGGTGCCATCTATACCCCGCCTGTTTATTTAGGGGCATTAGAAGGAATTACCCGTAACGCTATCCTAGATATTGCAAGAGCCAAGGGCTTTGAAGTCCGTGAATCACCATTTACTAGACATGATGTCTACGTGGCTGATGAGGTGTTCTTAACCGGCACAGCTGTAGAAGTAATTGCAGTTATTGATGTGGATGGCCGTAAAATTAGTGATGGAAAACCTGGTGAAGTTACGAAAGTTCTTTTAGAAGAATTCAGGAAAATTGTAACAACAGACGGAGTGGCTTGTTACCCAACAGGTTCAAACCATGTAATCGTCAGTTAGGAGCTAAATTAATATGCGTAGCGATATGATTAAAAAGGGAATTGATCGGGCACCCCACCGTAGCCTTTTATATGCAACAGGGGTAAAAACGAGTGATCTTGAAAAGCCGTTTATCGGCGTCTGTAACTCGTTTATTGAAATTATTCCAGGACACAAACACCTTAATCATTTCGGTGAGATTGTAAAAGAGGCCATCCGTGAGGCTGGCGGTATTCCTTTCGAATTCAATACGATTGGTGTAGATGATGGCATTGCGATGGGTCATATTGGAATGCGATATTCCCTTCCAAGCCGCGAGATTATCGCCGATAGTGCCGAAACCGTGATTAATGCTCATTGGTTCGATGGTGTTTTTTACATTCCAAACTGTGACAAGATTACACCTGGCATGTTAATGGCAGCTGCGAGAACAAACGTCCCTTCTGTATTTGTATCAGGTGGACCGATGGAAGCAGGTGTTTCACCTTCGACTGGAAAGAACCTTTCTCTTACTTCTGTATTTGAAGGTGTTGGAGCTTACCATAACGGTACAATCAGCCAACAGGAACTGCTTGATATCGAAAACAATGCCTGCCCTACTTGCGGGTCATGTTCAGGGATGTTTACAGCCAACTCAATGAACTGTCTAATGGAAGTATTAGGAATGACGGTTCCTGGAAATGGAACAATCATTGCAACTTCTGATGAGAGGCATGAATTAATTCGTCAAGCTGCAAGACATCTAATCGAATTAGTAAAAAAAGATATTCGACCACGTGACATTATTACTAGAGAGGCAATCGATAATGCCTTTGCCCTAGATATGGCCATGGGTGGTTCAACAAATACAGTACTTCATACATTGGCAATTGCCAATGAAGCCGGGATTGAATACGATTTACGTGAGATAAACAAAATTGCTGAGAGAGTTCCTTATTTAGCTAAAATTATGCCAGCATCCGATTATTCAATGGAAGACATTCATCATGCAGGCGGTGTTAGTGCCATTATTAATGAACTTTATAAAGTTGAAGGCGCCTTACATGATAATTGTTTAACTATTACCGGAAAAACTCTTTCAGAAAATGTGAAGGAAGCAACAATTACGAATGAAAACGTCATCCGGCCAAAAGACAATCCATATAGCCCAGTTGGTGGACTATCCATCCTATATGGAAACATTGCTCCAGATGGTAGTGTAATCAAGGTTGGTGCAGTTGATCCTTCGATAAAAACCTTCTTGGGTGAAGCAATCGTTTTTGAATCCCAGGATGATGCACAAGAAAATATTAATAATGGTACCGTTCAAGCTGGACACGTGGTGGTTATCCGCTATGAAGGTCCAAAAGGCGGTCCAGGAATGCCTGAAATGCTTGCACCTACTTCCGCGATTATGGGTCGTGGATTAGGTAAAGAAGTTGCCCTAATTACAGATGGACGCTTCTCGGGAGCCAGCCGTGGTATTTCTATCGGTCATATCTCTCCTGAAGCAGCAGAAGGCGGACCAATCGCCCTTGTTGAAAATGGCGACAAAATCTTAATTGATCTTGCAGCACGCTCGATTGAACTTCTTGTAGATGATGAAGTGTTAGAAGAAAGACGTAAGGCATGGGTGAAACCAGAGCCAAAAATCAAAACAGGTTACCTTGCAAAATATGCAAAACTCGTTACATCTGCTAATACTGGCGGGATCATGAAATTTTAGAAATACCAATGGGAATTCGTAGTACCCCTCCCCTTCCTAAGGAAGTTAAGGTATTATTGGCGTTAAATGAAGATCTTTTGACAAAAAAATAGCGAATAAATCGATGACGGGAATAAAGGAATAAGATTTAGTATTTTCAGAGAGCTGGGGTTGCTGGAAGCCCAGTAATACAACTTATTCCGACATCATCCCTGAGTGTTGAGCTGAACGGTCCTGACTTTAGTAGGCTCAATCGGGTGCATATACTTTTGAGCACCTGTTACAAAAAGAAGCGTTCTATGCTTTCGTGGGTCGCTTCATAAGGCAGTATTCGTAAGGATACTGTAAAACCGGGTGGTACCGAGAAAATGAAAGGCCTTTTCTCCCCGATTATTCTGCTTATGTTTTCGTTTTTGCAGTTAATTCGTGGAGAATGGGCCTTTTTAACTATGAATAAAGATTTATTGTCAAATTCCGACGTTTTACCAACAAAATTTTCTGTTTATTTACAAATTTCTATATTATAATACAAAAATAACAAATCACTATTTTCCGACATCTACATTCAATTTTTACCCTTAAGGAGGGATTATGACGTGAAAGTAGAAGCAAAAAAGCTTGAGGTCCAAACTACAACAGAGCCGAGAACCGGTGCAGACCTTCTCATCGACTTACTGAAAAAAGAAGGTGTGGAAACGCTGTTTGGATATCCCGGGGGTGCCGTCCTTCCAATCTATGATGCCATTTACCGCGCCCAGGGTACAATCAAGCATGTTCTCTTCCGACATGAACAAGGAATGATCCATGCAGCTGAAGGGTATGCCCGAGTTACAGGGAAACCTGGAGTCGTTCTTGCCACATCAGGACCTGGGGCAACCAATCTTGTGACTGGGATAACCGATGCGATGATGGATTCCCTGCCACTTGTTATTTTCACCGGCCAGGTTGCACGAAGCGTCATCGGAACAGACGCCTTTCAAGAAGCCGATGTTATGGCGATTACAACACCAATCACGAAACATAACTATCAGGTACAATCTATCGAGGACTTACCACGCATCGTCAAGGAAGCTTTTCATATCGCTTCTACCGGACGACCAGGGCCCGTCTTAGTCGATGTCCCTAAAGATATTTCCGCAGGATTTTTAACTGAGGAACCAGAAGAAGCAAGCATAAATTTACCTGGATACCAGCCAACAACAAAGCCAAATCCATTACAAATTAAAAAACTTGCCGATTCAATTTCAAAAGCTATCAAGCCTGTAATTCTTTCAGGCGCAGGTGTTCTCCATGGGAAAGCATCTGCTGAACTAACTGCTTTGGCGGAAAAACACCAGATCCCGGTGGTCACAACTTTACTTGGACTTGGTACTTTTCCGGCAGATCATCCCCTCTCGTTAGGAATGGGTGGAATGCACGGAACATATGCAGCTAACATGGCCATTTACGAATGTGATCTGCTTATCAATTTTGGAGCACGCTTCGATGACAGACTAACAGGTAATCTTAAACACTTCGCACCTTTTGCGAAGGTTGCTCATATTGACATCGATCCAGCAGAAATTGGTAAAAATATTCCAACAAATCTCCCAATCGTTTCTGATACGAAAGAGGCACTTACTGAACTGCTTGATCAAGCGATTGAATCACCAAATTCTGCTGAATGGCTGGAAAAACTGAGCCAAAACAAGCAGGAATATCCACTTTGGTATAAGCATGATCCGAACGGAATGTGTCCGCAATGGGTCATTGAAGCAGTCCATAAAGTAACGAACGGTGACGCCATCGTCGCAACCGATGTAGGGCAGCACCAAATGTGGGCAGCACAGTATTACACTTTTAAAGAGCCGCACCGCTGGATTACCTCTGGCGGACTTGGAACAATGGGCTTTGGCTTCCCTGCTGCGATTGGCGCACAAATTGCCGCACCGGATAGTACCGTTGTTGCAATTGTTGGAGATGGCGGTTTTCAAATGACACTTCAGGAATTATCGATTATTTATGAAAGAAACCTTCCTGTAAAAATCATTATTGTCAACAACGGCGCACTTGGAATGGTTCGCCAATGGCAGGAATTATTACACGGAAACCGTATTTCAGAATCGATCCTTCATACACAGCCTGATTTTGTCAAACTTGCAGACAGCTATTCGATTAAGGGTTATCAAGTTAATAATCAAGAAGAACTGATCACTGTTTTACCGGAAGTATTTGCTCATAATGGCCCGGTATTAGTTGATTGCCGTGTACTTCAACAAGAGAAAGTATTCCCAATGATTGCCCCTGGTAAAGGAATCCATGAAATGATTGGGGTGAAACCATGAAGCGAATCATAACCGCAACCGTTCAGGATCGAGCCGGTGTACTCAACCGCGTTACTGGACTTTTGCAAAGACGGCAATTCAATATTGAAAGTATTTCCGTTGGTCCAACAGAAACGGAAGGTGTTTCAAGAATGACCCTGGTTGTCGAGATTGAAGATGAACAGCGTCTCGAACAAGTGACAAAGCAACTCAATAAACAGATTGATGTTTTAAAAGTTTCTGATATCACTGATAAAGCAGTCGTTGTCCGCGAATTGGCCTTGATTAAAGTAGCCAGCAGCAGCCAGCTCCGCAGTGAGATTAACGGAATTATTGATCCATTTCGTGCGATTGTTATTGACGTAAGTAAGGATAGCTTAACCATTCAAATCACCGGCAAACCTGAAAAAGTCGATGCATTACTAGAATTACTTCGCCCTTATGGAATTAAAGAGATTGCCAGAACAGGGTTGACCGCCCTTTTACGCGGGCATCAACCGCACGTAAACGAACTAACTCACCACACCCTACTAAAATAATAATTTACCTTGAAAGGATGATAGATCATGGCAAAAGTACTATATAACGGAGATATTCAAGAAGAGGTTTTACAAGGAAAGAAAATCGCAGTAATTGGATATGGTTCACAAGGTCATGCACATGCACTAAATTTAAAAGAGAGCGGTTTTGATGTAGTAGTTGGATTAAGAGGCGGAAAATCATGGGATAAAGCAGTTGAAGATGGCGTTGAAGTTACTTCAGTTGCAGAGGCAGCTGCAGCAGCTGACGTTATTATGGTTCTTCTTCCTGATGAAATGCAGCCAAAGGTTTACAATGAAAGCATCGAACCACACCTTAAAGCAGGTAAAGCCCTTGTTTTTGCCCATGGTTTCAATGTTCACTTTAGCCAAATCGTTCCTCCTGCAGATGTAGACGTATTCTTAGTAGCACCAAAAGGCCCAGGACATTTAGTACGTCGTACTTACACTGAAGGCGCTGGTGTACCAGCACTTTACGCAGTTTATCAAGACTACACTGGTCAAGCACGTGAACTTGCCCTTGCCTATGCAAAAGGTATTGGCTCAGCCCGTGCAGGTGTTTTAGAAACTACCTTCCAAGAAGAAACAGAAACAGATCTTTTCGGAGAACAAGCTGTTCTTTGCGGAGGAACTACTGCCCTGATCAAAGCTGGATTTGAAACTCTTGTTGAAGCTGGTTATCAGCCTGAAGTTGCCTACTTTGAGTGTTTACATGAATTAAAATTAATCGTTGACCTTTTATATGAAGGTGGCTTTGAAAATATGCGTTATTCAATCTCCGATACTGCACAATGGGGAGATTTCGTTTCTGGACCACGTGTCGTAAATGCAGATACCAAAGCACGGATGAAGGACGTATTAACAGATATCCAAACTGGAGTGTTTGCAAAGGGCTGGATCCTTGAAAACCAAGCAAACCGTCCACAATTCAACGCAATTAATCGCGCTGAAAACAATCACCAAATTGAACAAGTAGGTCGTGAGCTTCGTGCATTAATGCCGTTTATTAAAAACAAACCAGTAAATGCAAAGAAAGAAGTGGTGGTAAATGGTTCACGTTAACATCTTCGATACGACATTACGCGATGGCGAACAGTCCCCTGGTGTAAATTTAAACCAGCTTGAAAAATTGGAAATCGCAAGACAACTTGAACGGTTTGGTGTTGACATTATGGAGGCCGGCTTCCCGGCTTCCTCCCAAGGCGATTTTGAAGCAGTTAGAGCAATCGCCCGGAATATTAAAAATGTATCGGTCACAGGCCTGGCAAGAGCGACGAAATCGGACATTGACATTGCGTGGGATGCGTTAAAAGATGCTGCAGAACCAAGGTTGCATGTTTTCCTTGCCACCTCTCCTATCCATATGCAATATAAACTAATGAAAACACCTGAGGAAGTCACCCAAATAGCGGTAGACATGGTTTCATATGCAAAACGGAACTTCCCGCATATTGAGTGGTCTGCTGAAGATGCTTCTCGCTCTGACCTTGATTTTCTTGTTCAAATTATTACCAAGGTCATCGATGCTGGTGCAACAGTCATCAATCTTCCGGATACAGTCGGATATACCACACCAGAAGAATATGGACGCATGTTCCGCTACATCCGCGACAACGTTCCAAATATTCATAAAGCAGCATTATCTTGCCATTGTCATGATGACTTAGGGATGGCCGTTGCCAATTCCCTAGCTGCTATCGAAAACGGGGTTACGCAAGTCGAGGGTACGATTAATGGAATTGGAGAACGCGCAGGTAATGCAGCTTTAGAGGAAATTGGAGTTGCCTTAAATATTCGTAAAGATAAGTATCCTTATACTACGAATCTCGTGTTAAAAGAAATAAAACGCACGAGTGACCTTGTCAGTCGCTTTACAGGTATGATTGTACCTCCGAATAAAGCAGTTGTTGGAAAAAATGCCTTCGCACATGAATCAGGGATCCACCAGGATGGCGTCTTAAAAAATACGTTAACCTATGAGATTATTACGCCTGAATTAGTAGGGGTTAAATCTAATGATTTAGTTCTTGGCAAACATTCCGGCCGCCATGCATTCAAAGATAAAATTGAGCAAATGGGCTTTGAACTCTCGGACGAAAAACTAGTCGAAGCCTTTACTGCTTTTAAACTATTAACCGATCGTAAGAAAGAAGTAACAGACGAAGATTTATTTGCAATTTTAACCGATATCCAAACAACGGCTGTTGATATTAAAAAATATGAACTGGTTGCCTTCCAAGTCCATTACGGTTCAGCAAACTTGCCAACCGCAACTGTGGCTCTAACCACTCCCGAAGGTATTCGCGTGGAAACGGCGCGCACAGGCTCAGGCAGTGTCGAAGCTTTAATGAATACCTTAGAAGCACTGATTAAAGAAGAAATTCATCTTACTGATTTTAGATTAAGCTCGATCGGTCAAGGACGGGATGCACTTGCTGAGGTTCATGTCAAAATGACGGTGAACGGTTCACCTGTAACCGGGCGCGGTTCAGCACAGGATGTACTGGAAGCTTCAGCAAAATCATTCTTGAATGCAGTGAATCGTGTATTTTTCAATCAAAGTTCAACTGTGAAAGAAACGGCGAAAATATAAAAAATCAAACAAAAAATGAGGAGGTTGCTTCTAATGAAAAAACGAATTGTCTTACTTCCCGGTGATGGCATTGGTAAGGAAGTTATTAACTCTGCAAAAGACGTGTTAAATGCAATTGCTGAAGAATACAATCATACTTTTAGCTTTGAAAGCCATGAAATCGGAGGAGCAGCCATTGACCTTTACGGCACACCGCTTCCTGAAACAACCGTTAATGCTTGCAAACAGGCAGATGCGGTCTTGCTGGGTGCTGTTGGGGGGCCAAAATGGGATACCAATCCCTCCCATTTACGTCCTGAACGAGGCTTGCTTGGAATCCGGAAGGCACTTGATTTATATGCGAATTTAAGGCCGATCAAAGGATTTAAAAACCTTCTTCATGCATCCCCCTTAAAGGAAGAAGTAGTCTCTGGGAGCGACCTCCTTATCGTTCGTGAATTAACTGGCGGCCTTTATTTCGGAACACCAAGTGAACGCCGCGACAACGGAAACTCCGTTGTAGACACACTTGTTTACTCTCGCCAAGAGATTGAAAGAATTGTTGATAAGGGCTTTCAAGCAGCCCAGCAGCGCAGCGGTCATCTTACTTCGGTTGATAAAGCAAATGTACTTGAATCCAGTAAGCTATGGCGCGAAATTGTCGAAGAGAAAAAAGCTCAGTATCCAGATGTAGCCGTTGAACATGTTTTAGTAGATGCTGCTGCTATGAAATTAATCACTAACCCAACTCAGTTCGACGTAATTGTAACGGAGAATCTATTTGGTGATATTTTAAGCGATGAAGCCTCTGTTATCACAGGATCACTTGGTATGCTTCCTTCTGCTAGTTTAAATGAAAATGGGGTTGGTCTTTATGAGCCTGTTCATGGCTCTGCCCCAGATATCGCTGGTAAGGGTATAGCCAATCCAGTTGCAATGATTTTGTCTGCAGCACTGATGCTTCGCTATTCATTCCAATTGAATGACGAAGCAAAAGTGATTGAAGATGCAGTCCAATCTGTTTTAGATGCTGGCTTCCACACAGGCGATCTTCAAGTTGCAAATGGACGCCTTGTTGGGACAGCGGAAATGACGAAGCTTATTGCAGATTATATTAAATCGCAAAACGCTTCGAAATGTATCGCCAGCTGTTATTTTTAATGATTGATTGGGTGGGTAAATCGTCTTTGTTGCGATTTACCCCTAAATTTATCCAAAATATTTGTTAGTTAGTCATACAATAAAATTCATAAATGTGAGGAAGGACGCTATGCAAACACCAAAAAATATTATCCAAAAAATTTGGGAAAAGCATGTTGTACATCAAGAAGAAGGAAAGCCGGATTTATTATATATTGATTTACACCTTGTTCACGAAGTAACCTCTCCTCAGGCATTTGAGGGCTTGCGAATGAACGGGCGCAAGGTGCGACGACCGGACCTTACTTTCGCAACGATGGATCATAATGTTCCAACTCGCCAGCGTCTTGTAATCAATGACCCTATTTCAAAAAAACAAATCGATACACTGCAAGAGAATTGTCAGGAATTCGGGATTACACTCGCTGATATTCATCATCCTGATAACGGGATTGTCCATGTAATTGGACCTGAACTTGGTCTTACCCAGCCTGGTAAAACGATTGTTTGCGGTGATAGTCATACCTCTACACATGGTGCATTTGGTGCACTTGCTTTTGGAATTGGTACAAGTGAGGTTGAGCATGTTCTTGCAACACAAACACTTTGGCAAGCACCGCCTAAAACGTTAAATGTAAAAGTGAACGGAAAGCTAGGTACTGGCGTAACTGCTAAAGACTTAATTCTTGCCATCATCGGTAAATTCGGTGTCCAATTTGGAACTGGCTATGTGATGGAATATACAGGTGAAGCCATCCGCGCCCTCTCCATGGAAGAACGCATGACGGTTTGTAACATGTCTATTGAGGCTGGTGCTAGAGCCGGGCTTATTACTCCGGATGAAACCACTTTTGAATACTTAAGAGGAAGACGGCATGTCCCTCAAGGGGCAGCGTTTGAAGAAGCAGTTGCACAATGGAAGGCTCTTGCTACGGATGAAGATGCTGCCTATGATCAGGTTGTTGAAATTGAAGCAGCCGAAGTTGAACCACAGGTAACGTGGGGAACAAATCCAGGAATGTGTATTCCAATTACTGCCAATGTACCAACCCCTGATGAAACTGAGAAGACAAGCGAAAAGGACGAGATTAACCGTGCGCTTGAATACATGGGTCTTGAAGCAGGTCAGCCTATTTCAAGTGTAAAAATTGACCATGTTTTCATCGGTTCTTGCACAAATTCGCGCATAAGCGACTTACGAAGTGCAGCTGAGGTTATACGGGGCTTAAAGGTCAGCCCATCTGTTACCGCCATCGTTGTTCCTGGTTCATTTAGCGTTAAGCTTGCGGCAGAAAAAGAAGGACTTGATAAAGTCTTTACAGATGCGGGCTTTGAATGGCGCGAAGCAGGATGCAGCATGTGCCTTGCGATGAATGATGATATCGTTCCACCGGGGGAACGCTGCGCCTCTACTTCTAACCGAAATTTTGAAGGGCGCCAAGGTAACGGGGCCAGAACCCATCTTGTCAGTCCTGAAATGGCAGCCGCTGCGGCTGTTGCAGGCCACTTCGTTGATGTCCGTCAATTCTCTGCAGCACAGGAGGTTAGATAATATATGGAACCGTTAAAAACCCATCAAGGCCTTGTTTATCCATTAAACCGGTCAAACGTTGATACTGACCAAATTATCCCTAAGCAGTTTTTAAAGCGGATTGAACGCAGCGGCTTTGGCCAATTCCTGTTTTATCATTGGCGCTTTGATGATAATGGCAATCTTCGACCTGATTTTTCTCTGAATGAACCAAAATATAATGGCGCATCAATTTTGGTTGCCGGTGAAAACTTTGGCTGCGGCTCCTCTCGTGAGCACGCTCCATGGGCAGTTCAAGATTTTGGCTTTAAAATTGTCATTGCCCCGAGTTATGCAGATATTTTTAAAAACAATTGTGTAAAAAATGGGATTCTCCCAATCCAGGTTAGTGACGAACAAGTTCAGTACATTATTAAAAAGGCTGAATCCGAAGAATACCAATTAACCGTAGACCTTGAGAATCAAGTGGTTTATGATAACGAAGGCTTTAAGGTTACATTCGAAATTGCCCCGTATCCAAAAGTCATGCTGCTTAATGGCTGGGATGAAATTGGTGTTACTTTAACCTACGAGGATAAAATTGCGCAATATGAACTTGCAAGTAAATAACCAATAAAAAATGAGCTTGGAATCCAGGCTCATTTTTTTATTGCTTCTCACAACTCGTTTAATATATTTCGATTCTCAGGTTCTTCATTAAAGGTCAGGACCTCCTCAACTGGCTCATATGATTCACCATAAAACTGATGATCTTTATAGGTGTGAATCATATCATATGTTTTTCTCATAGCTTCAAAAATCATTTCTTCTGATTCTTCATTAGGCGCCCAGTAGAGGATTTCCATCCTATTAACTTCATTTGTCGCCAATGATCTTCTCTCATAACCAATAGACACGGCGTGCTCGAATTTTTCTCTTTTGTAAAAATGGAGACGTTTTTCGGAATGGCTGTCTTCATAATTGACTGGTTCTACTTCAAGGATAATGGGCTTACCTTTTCGTTTTAACTTTTCCAAGAGTTTATGGCCAAGTCCCTGTCCACGGGCATTTTTTGAAACAAATAGATAATCAATAAACACAAAATTGTCTAATTCCGCATACATCAAAACATAGTTTGGCCCCTCATCCTTATGATAGATGTTTGATCGCTCTTTCAGTAAGGTTTCCATATGTGCTCTTGATTTCATTTCTTCAACAGGAAAATACTGATTCAACTTTTCATACCAATGCATGGACACACTCCTTAAAAACCAGGTAATTGATCCAGATTATTTTCTTTAATTCCGTCTGGCTCACTACGGATGATGTCACGACCATATTTGTGAAAGACATCAACATGAGCGATCTTGCCAGCTTTCGCCTCATTCAAAGCCGTGATATAATCCAACTCGCGTCCAGCGCTTGTTTTAAAAGCAATAATATCTCCATCATCGTTCTTCCTGACGGAAACGAACTCTTCTTGGCCATCTGGATTACTATCACCTGCTTCAATTTGGGCTTGCTGCTGACTCTCCTGCTTGTATTCTTCATAAATTTGTTCAAAATCTTTTTGTTCCATTGATTCCACCTGGTTACTAAAATCTATAAAAATCTACCCTTCGCCTCCGAACCAAGAAAAGAGACATACCGTGACGATTCTCACGTCATTCCATCAGGAAGGGAATTGAACCCTTGTCATGAACCTGCTGTTCAAGACACCCCGCGGTGCTCTGTTAGAGCCGGCGATTTGCAACAGACCATTCCTTCCATTGGTTAGCATGCCGCAAAGATTGGATTTTAGTACCAGGACTACACCTCCTTGAATTGTAATTCCTGGTTCTTTATTATTAATGTTTTATGAATCACGTTCCATAGCTTCCAACAATGGTTTTCTTTGAATGTTTCTATATTTCTTAATAACATCCCCATATACTTCCGCCTTTGCTTGCCGTTTTTTGACTTTTTCTCGGATTCTTCCATTGACCCAAGAATGGAAATCAGTTTTGGCTTTACTAGCGTACGTACCTGGTTTAGGATTTCTTGCGGTATTTTTTCATCAAAACCAAGACCTCTTCTCCCAATAACAAAAGCAGCCGCTTCATGAACGGATAAGCCATATTTTTTACTATATTTAAACCGTCCAATGACAGATGTGTAAGCCGGGTTAACCTTTGTTATTTTAAACCCGAATTTAATTCCTCTTGAGATGATGGATTTTTGTATCTTTGTTTTTGCAAACGAATGGACAAGGCGATTGAATCGTTTATTCGTGTCATGATCTTGTTTTAATGTAATATCTTCTATAACCATAGCTCCCACGTTCCAAGTCAAAAGATACTGAATGATGTCTTTTGCGATTTCTCCTGAAATATTGGATCGGCGAATGCTTTTTACATACTCCATTTCATGACAATAAAAGGTTAGGGATTCTAATAAATTTCCCTGTTTCGTTAAAATAGACACCGCTACTCGATCAATGTTCACATCAATCCCCGCCACTAGATCAGACAGAATCATTTCATTCCCATTCCGTATTGAACCATGGACAACCTCATCGTAAGTGATATGGACATAGACCTTATTATTTTTCCGTTTTAACTCAATGGAATAGGGGCTATATTCCTCGAGAGGTTTTTTCTTTGAGGTAACACCAACTTCATGGGGGAACACGATCTCAACTATTTCATTGAAAAATTTGTCCGGAACTAGAAGTTTGAATCGTAATCTTGGACTTTTTTTTCGCCCCTCAACTTTCAATGGATTTGCCACTTCTAGATAAAATTGCTGCTCCTTATCATCGAATACGATTCGGGTATTCAAATTCCCCTTTTTAGACTTGTCACCACGAGAATAAAGGGTATTAGAACGTAAATCCCTCCATTCATCTCTCGAAATGGTCCCCTTCAATCGCTCATAAAAATTCCTTTTCCCACCAAAGATGACGGTCGGAATCGTCTGATCATCCTTGTGTTTTAATAAAATAGATTCCTTTATTTGAAGCTTTTCTAAGCGGGCACTCAACCCTTTTAAACAGATCTCAAGTGGGACTTTTTTCGGTCTTTTCTTACCTGTCTGATAATCTTCTATTTTCTTGCAGGTTTTTTTAATTTTCCCTTGTACGCCTTCGATTTTTAAGGGGAGAAGTTCTTTTTGACTTGAAATGATGGCTTGGGCTTGCATCACGGCATCTTCAGCATATCTTTTGTTCAAATGAAAGAGGGTACTTACCGATTTAATTAATCTAACTGTCTGCTCACCCTCCAATAGGCGATTAAAGGAGTACCGCCATGCAGCACAAAAAACAGCCATTAATCGATTTAGTTTTTCAAGCTCTACGGCATTCCAATCATCAATAAGGCAAATTTTCGTTACCTTCATTCCAATCACCCTTCCAGAACAAATGTTCTATTCTGATTATAGGGTTTTACTGGAAGGAAAGCAAGAAATTAGTCGCTTTAATCATTGGTAGATTTTAATAATATTTTGTAATTTCTTATAGATAATTTTAAGCAGTTGTAACCGCCGAACATTTGTTAGTATTTTTCTTTTTTTAAAAATTATCCTCACTCAGGAAAGTGTCAAAAATTCTTCAAATTTGTCCTCCTGTGAAAAAAAACACATGGGACCAGCAAATCGGTCTTAATTAACCCAACCCTCGATTTACATCACATAGGACGTTCCTTCCAATATTTACTGAGGTTGTCAAACGATTCATTTACGTTTTTCAAGATTAATAACATGAGATAAATGACAACGATATTTAGGAGTAGAATGAGCACCACAACTGCTGAACTTACTTCAACACCTGCCTGAATTTGAAGGAAAATCATCGCTGAGAGGGCTGTTAACAAGGTGCTATCTTTGATGATGATGACGGATGCAAGAAGATAGCCAAATGGCTTTCGCTTAATGAGCAGTATTCCCGATATAATTCCCACAGGAACAACAAACCCAAGATCTAATGCCTGAATGACGAGTGTAGAATAGTGTTCGATACCTTCTGTAGGGGTATGATTCATTAGTGGCTTTACTATCTTCCAGAGCCACATCATTCCAAATACAAACGAGACAAATAGTAAGAAGCCGCCAATTATTTTCACAGGTAGTTTTTCTTTGAATGATAGCGGTAATTTTGCAATCTCAAACGACCTCATAGCCAGTGTAAAAGCAAAGAAGCTTGCCGACATAAGGATTACATAAACGAGGAAAATGGTATTATACATAGATAGAAATGAATAGGACGCATAGGTGTACAAGAAATACCCAAGCGTTCCCGTGAGGAGCAAATGCCCTTTTAACTGACCTTTTCTAGACAAATATAGTGAAAAGACTAGTAAAGGTACGCCAAAGAATAATGTCACATAATCCTGGGCGATTGCCTGTGCTGCTATCGATACGGAATCATGTTTGTATAGACCCTTCCCATAAATTGAAACGGTTTCTCCAAAAATAGACTTATATTCGTACTCCCCTGCTCCTTGATTTGAAAAAATTGCGTAAGACGTTGCAATAATCGATAAAAGGGTTATTACAAAGACAAGCATACTTATAGACTTTTGGTTCTTCATGTTTAATTCCTCCCTTCTAAAATTAGTAATTACTCTATATGTTCTTATTTACATCCTAAACTAAATCAATTAAATAAACTAACCGCTACCCAGCTGTTCACAAGATTCAGAACTTAATCAATCGTAAAGCTGTTTCCTTTACGGAGTTAACAATAAAGAGTCATTTCAGGCAAAAAAAAGCTTGTAGACAGGTCAAATTCTGCCCACAAGCTAAGTTCTACTTTTGTTAAAACTTCTGTGGGAACTGTTTTATGATTCCATCCGATAAGACGTCGGCAATTTTTATTAGGTGGATTTCCCCTTCATCAAACGCAAGAATGTCTCCGTTCCAATCCTTTTTAAGTCTTGCAAGTACGCTATCTGTAACCATCCTTAAGCGCGCATGTAACAACTGCTTCAATGCAGTGTTATTCCATTTTGGATTTGCACTGCTGAGAAATGCTGCAATATCATCGGCATTTTTGTACCATGCAGTATTATATTTTTGCAAATCAGCTTGGTTATTGGCTTTGGCTGCTTCGAGTACCTTTCCGGCAAGCAGGATATGCTCTCGTAATAATTGTGCAAGCTTGGTGCCTGCTGCTTCACCGTAAAAAGGTTTGATTGCATTTCCGAGTTCATCTTGGTTCTTCAAAAGTCTTGCTAGGACCATTTGTTGGTCCTCAAGATTTGCTGCCGCACTAACAATATAACTTCTCGTCCAAATGCCTTGCTCCATCCAAAGTCTTCTGAAGTTAAACTTTAGCTGGTGAGCAGACTCACTCATGGTCTGCTTCTGGTTAACTGGTGGTGGGGGCGGGGCTGCCTTCACACTAATGGCAGGTAAAATTAAGGCGATAGACAATAGCAATACGGTAAATTTCTTAGTTAATTTTTTCAAATGATAATCTCCTTCTAGTAAAGTAATTCAAAAGGATTTTTCCCTAAAAATGAAAATATTATTTATCGCCGAATAATGTCATAATAATTTTAATAAGAATTTCCTTTGGAGTGAGAAATGATTGCTTTATTTAGAGAAAAACCATGATCCAAGAAAGAATGCCGCAATCCTTGCCCAATTTACAAACCAAATTGACCTAACAAAGGCCATTCAGGTAACCGAGCAGCTTTTCAATCGAACACGAGGGAATGAAGCCTCTCCTCGTCAGAAGGAAATTCGTCATCTGACCGGATCACTTCCTCAAAAAATTTCAGCAGCTTTGTTTCGCCTCTTATCGACGAACGCCCATTCTGATGATCAAGTAAAGGTTAAGGTAGATCATGAAGGAAATGTGATTCCGGATTGGAAAGGCATGTTGGATGAAGAATACTTGAATTTACATAAGAATATGTTGAAGGAGGTCCATGTTGAAGACTTTGGAGCAATTGGCGATGGGAAGACCGATAACACCCTTGCATTTAAAAAAGCGATTGGCAACGGCAAGGTGAAGGTGGTTGTACCAGCCGGAGTATTTATAACAAAGAGAATCCAACTGCCCTCTTGGACCATGTTTGTTGGCGCAGGAAAAGGTGTGACGACGATTAAACTTCATGATGTTGCCGATAAAGGTACTCGGCTCATTACTAACAGGAATCACTGGAAAGGGAATCATCATCTTTACGTCGGCTCCCTAAGTTTGGACTGGAATGTTGAAAGGCTTGGCAACGTGGCGAAAACAAGTACTTGGGGCAATCACTCAAGTTGCTTAACGTATGCAAATGTTACTTATGGCTGGATAAAGGATGTTGAAGGGATTAATCCAGGACTGCATTGCTTTGATGTTTCATCAACTCTGTACAATTATGCGGGTGACGGCTTTCGTGCCCGCGGCGGCAGCAAGTATGTCTGGCTCGACAACTTGAATGGTTATGGCTTCGGTGATGATGGTATCACCACCCATCACAGTGATTATGTCTTCATCTCCCGCTGCCATATGTGTGACCCAAGTGGTCGTGCCCACAAGAAAGGCTTTTCTAACTCTAACGGGATTGAGGTCGATGATGGTTCGAGGAATGTGGTGCTTGTTAATAATTCTTCTGCCCGATGCTTTGGCGGGGTGGAAATAAAAGCGCACGAAAATTCTTCAGCCGCTTCAAACGTACAAATTATCGGGCATATTTCGGTCCACGATAACCGCTCGTTTAATTTCCGGCATATTGGACATCACAAAAGCACGGAGACTGAATCGCAAACTGCCTACAATATTAGAGTTACTAATCTTGTATCCATCGAGCCGATTTTTACTGATTTATATAAAGGCTCAACGCCGCGCGGGATGGTTGTCTCTGCTTATAAAAATGTAGTCATTAACCACTTTACTTTGATTGGGAATCCCGATTATGACTACAAAGGCCACCCGGTAATCGCCGTTCAGTATCGGGCCAGAAATGTGATATTTAAACATATATCTGTTAAAGATTTTAAAAAAGCGGGGAGTGATTTTAAAGTATTCGGCGGCGAAAATCGAGCGGATTCAATTCAAATTTATGATTTGATGAGCCAAAAATCCACATCAAAAGCGATCGAAGTTGGATTAGGGGTCAAAGATATAACCATTGAAAATGCGGAAAGCGTCGACAATTATTTGTGACGCTTTGCTTCTTTTTCTACTGTTATGTCATCGACTAGTTTTTCGGCCACTTTCCGATATAAATTACTCATATGAACGAGAGATGAAATCATTAATACCTGCTCAAGATACGGTGAGTTTCCTTTTTCATCCTCGGTGATTTCTTCTCTAACATCCTTTACTCTTTCCTCAATGTCTACTTTGAAATCCTCAACATTTTGGCGTGTTAAATTCAGATAACTCGTATAAAAAGAATCTAACTCCATCTCCTCTTTGATAATTTTTTGATTGATCCCTTGAAGGGTATCTTTAATATCATTGATGGATAAGGCCCCTTTTAGCTGGTAAATTAAGCTCATGAGGATCAGGTGTTCTTTTGAATATTTTTTATTATGGATTGGAAAAATGAGCTTTCCTTTTGCATAGTTATTGATCATGGTTTTGGTGAGGACTTTGTCGTCTTCATTCCGTTTGGTTTCCGTGAATTTATTTTCAAATAATTGAATCACCTGGTCCATATATAAATCGATCTGAGGTATCTCATCTAAAGCTAAGCTGGCTTCTAAGCCGAGTTGCTCAATAATTTGATTGATATTTTCCATTCATTTGTCTCCGATCATGGTCTTTATTTTTTTATTATACCTAAAGATATATGCATTGACTAGATGTTGATATATCGTTATTATAATAAGTAGTTATTAAAACTACATGATGTGCTGGGAGGCATATAAAATGAACAATTACATTCGCGAACCTATCAACGGACTAACCCATTTAGCCGGAGCAGTTTTAGCCTTTGTCGGGCTCCTTGCGATGGTTATCAAAGCGGCTTCGACGACAAGTTCACCGTCTGCAATTACAGCGGTCATTATTTTCGGCGTTAGTATGATTCTGCTTTACTCGGCATCGGCCACCTATCATATGGTAATTGCTCGCGAAAAAGTCATTGCCTTTTTACGACGGCTGGATCATTCAATGATCTTCATTTTAATCGCAGGTACGTATACTCCTTTTTGCTTTATCAGTTTGAACGGAAAAATAGGTGCGATTCTATTTTCAATTATTGCAGGAATTGCAATTAGCGGGGTTGTTTTTAAAATGGTCTGGTTTAATTGCCCTCGCTGGATTTCTACCTCCTTGTATTTAGCGATGGGCTGGATGATTGTGTTTGTATTCTCGCCGCTTACCGGAAGCTTAAACCCGATTGGTTTATTTTTGCTCATCCTCGGGGGAATTTTTTATACGATTGGCGGGGTGATCTACGGTGCCAAACCTAAGTTCTTGCAGTCAAAATACATGGGCTTCCATGAGATTTTCCATATTTTCATTTTGCTAGGAAGTATAGCGCATTTTTTAACAGTGTTCCTATATGTCATTTAATTTTTGTTGCATTTGAAACGCCCTCTTTTGATGGCGTTTTTTGTTTTTTGAAATAAACTTTTTAAAAATAGCACAAAATAATACGAGGACTATTAAAAAAGCACCACGAAAAGATAGAGGTGTTCATGTTGTTTCGATTGATTTCTCAACTGATTGTGATTGGGCTTGGTGCGATGTTATTTGGATTTGCCTTTAATACCTTTCTAATTCCACAAGTTACCGCTGAACCAATTTTTTACCCTTTCCGGGCATCATACGCTTCCTATGATTACCGCTGGACCAATTTTCCCCTCTCCACGGGCATCATACGATTGAAATCCCTTCTACTTTATCGTTCTATCCCAATTAATCTACCAAGTTCCTCCATCAATACCAGTGCGTGATTATGGACCGGGTCCTTTGCTCCATAGAGGAGTGTTACTGGGCCCACAGCTTCCATTTCAATGATTTGCCGGATATATTCCAGTTTTTGTTCGTCGGTTCGAAGTTCATTAAGGTATCTTCTACTAAATTCCTCAAACAGCTCAGGCTTATGACAAAACCACTTCCTCAGCTCATTGCTTGGAGCTAGATCTTTAAACCAATACGAAAGCTTCGCCGCATCCTTCGAAATTCCCCTCGGCCATAAACGGTCAATTAAAATTCTACATCCATCCATTTCCTCATTGGGCTCATAGATCCTTTTCATAAAAAGATTAGACATAATAATTCACCTCATTCTTATATTAGTTTTTGTGTCCACTCCATATGGACAAACCCATAGATTTGTCCACGAGTGGTGTCAGGCACCAATTGCCCTCTATTAATCTTCGTCTTTTACATCGATACTTTCTGGAATGGGTTCGTTCAGGATTTCTTCGATTAGTTGTTTGTAATTTTCCATTTGTTTTAGGTGGGTGCTGAATTGTTCTTTGTAGATTAGGTACTCTTCCCCGTCAAATAGGGCGCGGATTTTCTTTTGTTGGATGAGGCTTTTGACAGTTGCCTCAGGAACCGATAAATATTCTGCTGTCTCTTTTATAGTAATGTACAATATGATTACTCCTCTTTTAATAAATTGATTTGTTGGACAACCCGGCCTGCTTTTCCCATTGTATTGCCCGCTTGTGACAATGAATTCAGTATCGCTTCCTCTGTTGCTTCAGCCGCCGCTGTAAAAAGTTGATTCATCATCGGATGATCCTCACGGAGCTGGCTGCGGGTTTCAATCTTCTCATCTGAGTAATGAGGAATTTTATGTGCCGTGGAAAAGGCGATGACTATATCCCCACTGCCATGACTAAAATGACTGCCGGTTCGACCGAGACCAATGCCGCAGCGTTTCGCCAAGCGCTGCAATTGCCGATTACTTAAAGGGGCATCGATTGCTAAGACAATGATAATCGAGCCATCCGAAGTTTCAGATAAACCTTCGCTCTCTGAATAGCGATATCTCTGCAGTTCTTCCTTTTTACCAAAATTGCAGAGGACAAGGCAGCCAACTGTATAGTCCTCAACCATACGTGAAGAGGAACCAATTCCCCCTTTATAACCGAAACAAATCATTCCCTTGCCTGCCCCGACTGCCCCTTCAACCGCCCGGCAATCCGATGCATTCTTGATTGCCTCAACTGCATGCTCAGGTTTAACAGAAAATAAACGAATAGAATTTAAGTAGCTATCATTGCATTCCCCTACTACCACGTTAACAGTTCCTGTCGTGTCACCAATTTCTTGATTCTCCTCTAACATGTATTCCAGCACTCCCTGTGTGACAGCTGGTACCGCGAAGGTATTCGTTAACATGATGGGCGATTCAATAACTCCAAGCTCATTTAACTGAACAAGACCAGTGGTTTTTCCAAAGCCATTAATGACATAACTCGCTGCGGTTACTTTTTCTTTAAACAAATTGCCCTTATGTGGCAGTATCGCCGTTACACCTGTACAGGCATACTCTTCCCCAGACTCATTAAGAGGGTAGTCAAGTGTTACATGTCCCACCATCACATCTGCAACATCCGTTATACAGTTTTTCTTGCCAGTTGGCAGCTTGCCAACGATGATTCCTTTTTCTCTAACTTTCATCGTCTAAATCCTGGCCGATGATCAAGAAAGTTTTGATAGGCAAATCCGCGGACCACTTCTTCACTGTAATATTTTAATAGTTCATTAATAAGATTTTGGCTCTTCGCGGCGTCATCTAAATTCGTAATAAATGTCGAAATCCCATCAAAATCCGAGCCAAATCCAATTTGTTTGACTCCTCCCAATGAGCAAAAGTGATCAATATGTTTAACAAGATCTGAAATCGTCACTTCTCCCGATTCTTTTACAAAAGGTGGATTGTAGACAACATGAATGAGTCCACCCTTAGCAAACATCGCCGCCGCCTGTTCATCTGTGAGGTTTCGCAGATGGTTGCATAGTGATCGAGCATTCGAGTGGCTCGCAATCGGATACTTGGCTAATTCAATGACTTCCCAAATCCCTTTGTCGCTTAAGTGAGAAACATCGGTCAGGATTTGATGCTCGTTATTAAACTCGACAATTTCTTTTCCGAACAGCGTCAGCCCCGCGCCGCGCGGTTCACCAGCGCCATCAGCGGCAAGATTGGCTTGGTTCCATGTCAAACCAACGGAACGGACACCTAGTTGATAGAGAATATGGAGCTTTGATAAATCGTTGCCAATTGGATCCACGCCTTCAAGCGTTAACATTGCGCCAATCTGACCGATCTTTAAGCGATCAAAATCCGACCATTCTTTGATATGGAACATGTCTGGATTTTTTCCAAGCACTTCCTTGTAAAAATAATCGATTTGCTCAAGGACAACCTGAAATTTCTGGTCCCCCTTTATTTCGGGTTCAATAAATATCGCAAAACACTGGACTTTGATTTGGCCCTGCTGGAGGCGTGTTTTACTAGTTTGTAACTCTGGCGCATCAGCAAATCGTAACGTACCATGCGCTTCTTGGAGTTTCATTAGGGCATCACAATGTAAATCAATGATATTCATTTAGCAAGTCTCCTTTTTATAAAAATTTTAACACAACAAAATAAGGCTAGGAGAATCATTTACCTAGCCCAACATAAATTTAAGTTTTTCAAAAAAACTAGTTAGTTTGATTCCGCCATTTCTTTGACCATTGGGAGCACCTTGTCCCAAATTTCAGCACTTAAATCGCGGTATTTCTTCCCTTCCGGCATCACTGAGAAATCCCCTTGTAAAATATGTAGAGTCGTTTTTCCATTGTCCTCAGACAAACGGAAGGTGATCCCGTCTTCTTCCGTGACAAGTGCCTTTTCCTCACTCCGGACATCCAATACGGTAAAGCGGAGTAGTTTATTTGGCTCCAGAGCCGTCACATTTCCTTCAACAATGACGGTCCCATCCTCGCCTTTCCATAGTACAGGACTTCCGAGCTCCCAGGTGGAATCGAGATGAAACTGTGGTCCGCCACTTGAAAATTCAGTCGCCCAACGGTTATTATACTGACTGACCGTAAGAATATCCCATACCTTTGACGCTGGAGCATTGATCTCAATCGTTTGGTCAACAAAAAGCTTACTCATTTCTTCCCTCCTCAAATATAGGCATTCTAGATACTCTCATTATACTGCAATGAAAAACCGAACTACAATTATTCTGTAAAGACAAGAAAAAATCGGCGATGGATGATACACCAGCCGATTAATATTTTCTTAGAAATACAGGTTCTTTTTCCAATACTTTGATCCTAATGATTTCATGACAGACATGTAAGATTTTTTCTATAACCTGTGTGGTATTAGCCAATACCCTAAGCGCAAACCCTGATACGGCTAGTATCGAAATACCAATTCTAACATCAAGGAAAGTATCGAGAATTTCTTGCAACTCTTCTACTAAAGCAGGATTGATACGATGATCAATAACAATCATCGTCCCAAAATGAGAAAATCCTTCCATCATGCCAATCCCTTTAAGATCATTGTCAGGTTGAAGTTTTACATGATCAAATAAAATAAGTTTGTCTTCCATATAAATTTCCATTTTTGCTTGGAGTAAGTCATATTTAAAAAGTGTCCCATCAGGAGCCCAGCCTGGAGTAAAGATATCTGTGCAAATAAGAGAAGAGTTTTGTTCCATTCGAATGACCGTACGCTGTTTGAAACAAGCATGCTGGTAAGCAATGACTGGATCTGGAAGATATTCTAAAACACTTCCGCTTTTCAAATGAATGTCCATTTCCTGAAAAGCCGGAGAGGTTCGTGTTTTATATATTTTAGTAGAGGATTGGGTGGTAACAACTACCTCAGCATCCTCCTCCAATAAGATGACCGTTTGATAGGAATCACCATCAATGTATCCCCCACCCGGATTCATCACATAAAAATAGGCTTCGCCGCCTCCTGTTAGGTAAACAGGTCTAGTAATTTTTAATGCACCCTCTGAGTAGGATTCTTTTAGAATCGTTTTCTTACCTTTCTTTGCACCTGTTAGTCGCAAATATCCGGTCCGCTGTTCCACCTACCCTAATCCTTCCAATAGCGCATTTAACTTGAGCCACTCAATAACCTCGTTTACACCAACATCCTCTTTTAAGTTTGTAAAGATATATGGCTTCCTGCCTCTTGCCAGCTTTGTATCTGCCTCCATGACTTCTAAGCTTGCTCCTACATATGGGGCTAAATCAATTTTGTTGATGATAAACAGATCAGATTTAATCATCCCTTGGCCGCCTTTACGCGGAATTTTTTCCCCTTGGGCTACATCAATAATATAAATAGAAAAGTCTACGAGTTCGGGACTAAAGGTGGCGGCTAGGTTATCGCCGCCGCTCTCGACAAAAATAAGTGATAGATTCGGATGTTTCTCCTTTAGCTCATCAATGGCAGCGAAATTCATGGATGCGTCTTCCCGGATCGCCGTATGCGGGCATCCTCCTGTTTCCACACCAATAATTCGATCCTCTGAAAGTACACTATTTTTTCTTAAAAATTGTGCATCTTCCTTGGTGTAAATGTCATTGGTTACGACCGCCATGTTATATTCATCTTTGAGGTGTCTCGTTAATCGCTCCACAAGCAACGTCTTCCCTGCTCCAACTGGTCCGCCAACTCCTATACGTATCGGTTCCATCGTTATCCCTTCTTTCATCATTTTTTAGGACATAAACAAACGGGTATGTAATCTCTCGTGGCGCATTTGTGAAATTTCAATTCCAGGAGCCACAGCTCCAAAGTCATCAGCATCCATTCCTTCAATTATCTCTGTAGTCTTTTGTAAATAAGGGTGTAATTCTAAAAGAATACGTTGACCTGCTGTTTGCCCTAGTGGTATCCCTCTTACACCATTCTGAATAAGGGTCACCATACTTGAATACAGGAATGTCAGTATTCCTTGTCTTTTCTCGATTCCTAAGTACTGGCAGATAATCGAAAAAGCAATTCCAGGATGACCATACGCCTCCTTGGCACGTATCTTTTTTAGGTATTCTTCTAATAATGGGATCGAATATAAATCAATTCCCATCCGAATCAATCTATCCCCAATCCTCCGGTTTGCCTCTCGTGCTTCTTTAGGGATATTCTGGACAAACAATTTTTGATCGAGCACCCATAGCCCTTCGATATCATCTTTAAATAAGGAGTCAAAGGTTAGGCGGCAGGCAAGTCCATCGGTATAGGCGATTTGTTTTTCCAAGTAAATTCGAATCCATTCAAAAAAGGTTTCCTTACTATAGACGGCTTCTTCTTGGATGTAGGTCTCCAATCCAAATGAATGAGAAAAAGCTCCCGACGGAAAATTGGAATCCCCTATTTGCAATAAGGACAAGAGTTGATTATCCATGGGAGTGACCGATATGCCGGAATGCCTTTTTCACTTTTCTATCTTCCCTTGTGTATGGAATCTCTAATTGTTTCAGCAGTTCTTCAACAAGGTAATCATATTGGACGAGCATCACCTGGCCTACAAATTGTGCAGGAGAGTGGCGGTTACCTAACTGATGCGCAATTTCCCCCATTTGCTTAAAGCTTGTCGGATGAATTACCAGCAAGTCGTCACTCGTGACACTGACAACGATTATATTTCGGTCATCCATGAATAATACATCGCCATCAATCAGGTCTTTTGGTTCTTTTAATCGGATGCCAATCTCTTTACCGTGGTCCGTTGTCACCCGCTGAATTCGCTTCACTAAGTCATCACTGGCTAAATATACTCTTTCGATGTGGCGGCCAGAGGCTGCGATTTCATCTACATTTCCCACGACTTTTTCAATAATCATGATTTTCCTCCTAAAATAAGAAATAACGCTGTGCCATCGGTAATACTTCTGCTGGTTCACAGGTCACTAGCTCACCATCCACAATAACTTCATAGGTTTGTGGATCGACTACAATTGTTGGCATTTCCGCATTGAGCTTCATATCTGTTTTTGATAGTCGGCGAATTCCCTGTACTGGTTTGATTTGTTTTTTTAGTCCAAGCTTTTCAGGTACACAAAGTTCAATGGCTGCTTTTGACATAAAAGTAATCGAGGTGCTGTACTTGGCTTTTCCGAAGGAAGCAAACATTGGACGGTACAGAACTGGCTGCGGAGTAGGAATGGAGGCATTCGGATCTCCCATTAAACTGTGGGCAATCATTCCACCTTTAATGACGATCTCTGGTTTAACACCAAAGAATGCAGGTTCCCAAATGACGAGATCCGCCAATTTCCCCACTTCCACCGAACCAACCTCCTCAGCAATACCGTGCGTAATTGCCGGATTAATCGTATATTTGGCAATGTATCGCTTTACACGGGAGTTATCTCCTACTCCTGTGTCTTCAGGCAACTTGCCTCGTTGCTTTCGCATCTTATCAGCGGTTTGCCAGGTTCGAGTAATCACTTCGCCGACTCTTCCCATTGCTTGTGAATCTGAACTTATCATGCTGAATACGCCCATGTCGTGGAGAATATCTTCCGCTGCAATCGTTTCTTTTCTGATGCGTGAATCAGCAAAGGCAATGTCCTCAGGTACGTCCGGGTCTAAGTGATGACAAACCATTAGCATATCTAAGTGTTCATCTAAGGTATTTTTTGTATAAGGTCGTGTTGGATTGGTGGATGACGGCAGGATATACGGGAAGCTTGCGACCTTAATAATATCGGGAGCATGACCGCCGCCGGCCCCTTCTGTATGGTAAGTATGGATAACTCGGCCATTAATGGCTGCCAAAGTATCTTCGACAAAACCGCCTTCATTTAATGTATCGGTGTGAATGGCAACTTGGACATCATACTTGTCCGCTACCCTGAGGCAGTGGTCAATGGCTGAGGCGGTCGTCCCCCAGTCTTCATGCAGTTTAAGTCCAATCACACCGGCTTTGATTTGTTCAATTAACGGTTCTTCAGCAGACGAATTTCCCTTTCCTAAGAATCCAAGATTCATTGGGAATTCTTCGGCAGCTTCTAACATTCGGTGAATATTCCATTCTCCCGGTGTACAAGTGGTTGCATTTGTTCCGGTTGCCGGACCAGTGCCGCCGCCAATCATGGTTGTAATCCCAGATGAAAGGGCGGTTTCGATTTGCTGCGGGCTTATAAAATGGATATGGGCATCAATGCCGCCAGCTGTTACAATCATGCCTTCTCCAGCAATGACTTCCGTTGAAGCCCCAATGATCATGTCTACCCCTTCCATTAATAGAGGATTTCCACTTTTTCCAATCCCAGCGATTCGGCCATCACGAATTCCAATGTCCGCCTTATAAATCCCGCTATAGTCTAGAATAATCGCATTGGTTATGACAGCATCAAGTGCCCCATCTGCTCGTGTAGCAAGCGGATGCTGCCCCATCCCGTCACGGATTACTTTTCCACCGCCAAATTTGACCTCATCACCATAAACGGTAAGATCCTTTTCTATTTCGATAAATAAATCGGTGTCCGCTAGCCGGATGGCATCACCCGTTGTAGGACCAAACATGTCTGCATATTGTTTTCTCGACATTCGAAAGCTCATATCGGATTCCTCTCTCCTTGGTCCAATGGGCCATCTGTTTTATTATTTAACCCATAGACTTCACGCTGACCGGCGAAGGGAACGAGTTCTACTTCTTTCGCATCCCCTGGTTCAAACCGGACAGCGGTACCGGCAGGGATATTTAGGTGCCTGCCAAATGCTTGGACTCGTTCAAATTTTAGTGCGGAATTCACTTCGTAAAAATGAAAATGGGACCCGATTTGAATTGGCCGGTCACCTTGATTGAGCACCATAACTTTAGAAGCCTTCCTACCCTGGTTGCAGATAATCGGCTCTTGCCTTAATCGATATTCTCCTGGTATCATTTCTTTTACTCCCCCTCCACAATTGGAAGTTATTTTACATTTACCGTAAAATTAACTATCTATTTCGTAAAATAACTTCATTTTTTGTAAAATCGGACTTCTCATTCGTAAAATAAATTTGTTTTTTGTAAAATTAACCCTCTATTTTGTAAAATCCCCCTATCTTTCTTGTAAAATTAGATAAAAGTCCCACCAAACCGCTCTAAATCTAGCGAATCGGCTCATGTACGGTAACAAGCTTGGTTCCATCTGGAAATGTTGCCTCTACTTGGATATCGTGAATCATTTCCGGTATCCCTTCCATCACATCTTCGCTTGATAATATCTTTGTTCCCTCACTCATTAATTCAGCCACCGATTTCCCATCTCTTGCCCCCTCCATAATTTCGTAGGTGATGAGGGCAATCGCTTCGGGATAATTTAATTTTAGACCCCGGTCCTTTCGGCGCCTGGCCAAGTCTGCTGCAATGACAATCATTAATTTTTCCTGCTCCCGCTGGGTTAATTTCATCCCTTACCTCCCCCTAGTAAATCGTAAAGTGTACAGGCAATAATCTTTGTGGCATCCACCAGATCATCTACACGGATATTTTCATCAGCCCGGTGCCCATTAGCCTCTTCCAGCAATTTGGGCCCAACACCAAACATGATCGTTGGGATGCCTTTTTCATAAAAATGGCGGGCATCTGCATAGATCGGTACTCCGTTTATCGCTAAATCACCTTTCCCTTTCATAATGGACCGCCAGTTCGTGGATAATGCTGAAATCAGTGGTGAGTCTTCCGGAACAGGCCCGAAGCTTTCTGCATGAAGTATTTTTCGAATTTCTAGTTTTATTCCCTGAGTCGTCTTAACCGCTTCTCCTACAACTTTTCTAAATTCCACTTCCGCTTGAGCCCCGTCTTCACCTGGAATCAATCTTCGGTCAACCCTTATTGTACATTCATCAGGTACAACATTTGTGTTAATTCCTCCCGAAATGAGACCGACAACCAAGGTTGGGTGGTCAATCCCAGGCACAGAAGATTTATTGGCCGCGAGAGTCTGCCGATATTCGTATAAACCATTTAAAATCTTTGTCGTCGCCTCAAGTGCATCAATTCCTGTATGCGGCAGGGCGGCATGGGCAGACTTCCCTGTTGTTTTCACTTCAAAATGTAAACAGCCGTTATGGGCATTAACTGCCGAATAGGTAAAGCCGGCTGCAATCGCCTGGTCAGGACTGATATTCCCTTGATCAAGCAGCCTTTTGGGTCCTAATTCTCCGCCTGTTTCTTCATCAAAAGTAAAAGCAAGGTCGACTTTCCCGTGCAGAGGTTGACTGATTTTGGCTTGTTTTAAGGCTAAAACGGCGTAAGAATAGGCAGCAATATCAGATTTGGAAACTGCCACGCCACGTCCATACATCTTTCCATTAATGATCTCCCCTCCGTATGGATCAACACTCCAGCCTAACCCAGGGGGCACCACATCACCATGTGCATTTAAGACAATATTTGTTCCTTCCCCGTTCCCAAACACGGTGCTGCTAAGGACATTTGCCAAACTAATCATTCCAGCAGCTTTGACTTCCTCTTCATCTACCTCTAATAGAGATACATCCACAAAGCTAAGCTCTTGAAGCTGGTGGTGTAAGAAGGCCGCAATAGGGTAACAATCACCTGCAGGGTTATCTGAAGGAACTTGCACTATTTTTTTTAAAAAATCAATCATTTCTGTTTGGTGCTCCTCAATCCACTGGACCAAACTTTCCTTATCCTGATTCATAAAGATCCTCCTTTTTGCTGCGTGTCCACTTACAAGCAAACACCAAATTTCTCCTGGATCACCCCGGATTGATCATCAAAAATGACCTTTCCTCGTAAAATCGTTTTCTTCACCCTGAGCAAAAACTCCTTATTTTCATAGGGTGAAAATACATTTCGAAAAGCTAATGACTGTTTATCAGCAATCGTTGATTCATCTAAACGTATCAAAACAAGGTCAGCATCTAAGCCGGGACGAATTCTCCCTTTTTGGTCTGCTATTCCAAACCGTTCAGCCACATTCGACGTCCCTAATGGTAAAATTTGTTTAAGGTTAATTCTCCGTTTAAGGGCCTCATCAAGCAGTGAAAGCCATGTAAATTGAACCCCTTGAATCCCTCCCCATGCATCCCAGATGGAATCCGTTGCTTTCATCGAATAAAGACACGGGGAATGATCGGAGCCAATTGTGTCCATCCAGCCTCTCTTAATGCAGTCCCATAGCCCCTCTACCTCTTCGCGCGGTCTTAGCGGCGGTGCACATTTGAGGATGGCACCACTTTTAATAAAATCCTCTTCATCAAAAATCAAATAATGCGGGCAGGTTTCAACCGTGACGTCTACACCGCTTTTTTTGGCTTGCTCGATTAGTCCGATTACTTTCGCCGAACTAATATGAACAAAATGAAGGGCTGTTCCGTATTTGGCAGCAAGTTCTAAAGCATAACTAACCGCTTTCTCTTCTGCTGAAACGGGCCTGCTCGCGAGAAAGGCCTTTCGTTCATTCATCCCGTCCCTATGTTTATAGAAAGCTGTAAATTTATTAATCTCTTCATTCCATTCTGCATGGAGGGCGAGAATCTTCTTATGCTCCTTTGCTGCTTGCATGGCTTGTTTCAATCCATCTGGCGGGACAAAGCGGAAATCTTCAATCCCGCTCTCACTCATAAATGCTTTCCAGGCAATAATCCCCTTACTCATTTGAGTGAGTTCTTCCCGGTTAGCGAGGTTCGTGTCTGTCATTCCGCCCCAAAGAGCATAATCAACATGTGACATAGAGGTTAAATAATCTTTTTTATCAAGTAAATTCTTAAAATTAGTAACAGAGGGTGCACAATTCAGTGGCATATCAAAAATGGTAGTCGTTCCACCGATAGCTGCAGCTCGGCTTCCTGTCTCGATTCCTTCCCAATCCGTTCTTCCTGGATCATTGAAATGGACATGGGCATCAATAAAGCCTGGAACCACTAGACAGCCACTTGCATCAATAATCGTATCCGTTTCCTCTTTCAATGGTTCTCCTTCACTTTTTACAAGGGAGTCAATCCTCTCATCAAGGACTCGAATATTTACCTCTCGAAAGCCTTCCTCAGTAAAAACAAGCCCATTCTTCACCCAAAGTTCTTTCATCTTATGACCCTCCTTAACTCCCGCGATACGTAGTGTACCCACCCGGTGAAATCAACAATGGTACATGATAATATGAGGCGGGTTCAGAAATGCCAAAGCGAATGGGGACACAATCTAGGAACGAAGGATCTCCGAGTAATATGCTGCGATTGCTGAAATAATCTCCAACATGAAAACGAATTTCATAAACTCCCTTTTTCATGGATGCCCCTTCGAGGAGAGGTTGATTGACCCGGCCATCTTCATTCGTATAGCTGATTTGAATGAATTCGAATTTGTTGTCTGGAATAACTCGCCATAATTCCACCAGGACGCCACTTGCCGGCTTTCCCAAACTTAAATCCAGGACATGGGTAGTTACCTTTCCAGTCATTTCGGTGATTCCCCTGGATTTTCTAAATCTTTACGTGTCATGGAAAAACATTGAAACCCATACGGAGGACGCGGTTCGGTAAAAACTTTCCCTTCTTGTGAGGCAGGAATTTCGTCTAAAACGGTTTCCCAGGTCCGGTTATTGGATTCAAAGTGAACCTCCACTAACTGTGGAAAACGCTCTAATATACGAAGACCAATGCGGTAGATAAGATTTTGAATGGAGGGAGAATTCTCTTCATGAAAAACCGTATAAGCAATATCTCTAACTTGCTCTGCTGCGACATACCCATCTGTGGTACTGCCCTTTGCAGCATCGAAATCGTTATAGCGCCACCCAATATTCAAAAAGATAAATAGTGGCCGGTCATAGGATTCTGGCAGTGTCGTATATTCATCCTTCACAAATCCATAAAAGGAGCTGCCACGTACCTTTAAAAGCTTTAGTCCCTTCAAACTGCTGAGATGATCGGCTGTGATGATCTTTTCTCCAGAGCGTTTCACTTCAACTTGAGCCAACGATTGTTCATTTAATGAATAGCGGAATACGAATGGACTCGGTTCAAAACTATCTTTCGTTGGGACTGGGAGCTCGTCAAATGGGATTTGTTCGCTAGAGATATCGACAGCACTCATATGAGGATACGTTTCAAGGAAACGGCGGGCGACAAATTCTAGGAATCCTTCTTGTGTTGAACCTTCATAATCGCCAGCATGTTTTAGAATGAAATTTTTCATCGAATCCGTCGCCACAACTAATGTATTATCCCCATCTTTAAACGACGATAAGAAGGCTTCGCCTTCTACTGCCACCTTCACATTCATTCCAAACAGAATATTACTGCGGCCCGTAAAGGCTGATTCAGGAATCGGACGGACTCCTGTTAATGGGGCTGCGTAGGTACGATAAACCCAAACATCTGCTTTTCCGTAGCGCATCGTTCTTTGCATATCATCATCCCCCTTTATTGAATAACATCATTTAAGCGGAACCCTGCAATTTTATAGACCTCATCCAAAGCGGTCAGGAATTCTTGTTCATAGGTATTGCCCACACGTTCTTTCATTGCTGCAAGGATTGTTTCCTTGCTTTGGCCCTTCACTGCCATAATAAAAGGAAAATCAAATTGCTCGACATACCTCTGATTGAGTGAAACAAACTCACTATGTTCATTCTTCGAGAGCCGATTAAGACCTACTCCAGCTTGCTCCTTTTGCGAAACCTCTGATATTTTTAATCTAGTACCAAGATCCGGATGGGCACGGAGCAGGGCCAATTGAAAGGCTGCCTCTGAATTTTTTACAACTGTCACCATTATTTGTAATAGTTCCTCACGAGATTGAAAGGGTATACTCTCCCATGCCTTCTCAGCCACCCACGGGGAGTGCTCAAACACCCAGCCTACTGTTCTCACAAATTCCTCTTTGTTCATTTGATTTATTTCCTCTATGGAGCCTTGATTATTCTTCATTACATCCATGGTTCCATCTCTCCCAACCTAACTGATTTCAGCAGGATTTCAGGAGAAACAGACAACTTGCCTCTCTTCACCACTCGTGCCTCCACCCTTTCAGCCATTCATATTCATCTTTGGTATCGACGTCAAAAAAGTCCCAACCGTTCTCATAGTTAACTAGTATGCCAGTTAATTTTTCCTTTTTAAAAAGCTGTCGTGCCCCTTCATCCCCCTCTAGTTTCAGTAAATCAGGAACCACCTTTGGCGAAAAAATAATGGGCGGTCTCGGAATCCCCTGAAAGCTAGCCGCTATAAACGGAACATTTTTATTTCCCTGATATTCCTTCAGGTATCGTTTAACCAAATCATTGATGATTTCTACTGGTAAAAGCGGTTGATCAGCAAGAAGAATCATGATTCCTTTCGGTTCCATTTCCATGGCTGCAAGCAATCCACATTGCAAGGAATGTGCCTGCCCTTTATCAGCATCACGGCATCTCAAAGCTTTCCAGCGTTCTCGGAGGGGGGTTCTGAAAAGGGTGCCATCTATCCAGTTGAGCGTATCCTCTTCCCTTGTCACCACAATCGTATAGTCCAGTTTGGAATTCACTGCCTTTTCTAAGGCTGAATTACCAACAGTTTTCTGCCCCCAAGGGAGTGCCAGCTTATTCACCCCCATCCGGCGGCTCTTACCCGCCGCAAGATAGACTGCAAAGACTCCGTCGTTATCCTTCAAGAGAACCCACCTTTTGATGCCTTTTTTGAATCCCTTCCATCTTGACCCCCTATTCATTCCGAGTTACCTAACACTATATATATTGATAGACCTCCCAAAATACACCCAGGTTCTTTTTCAATTTTCTGATACTGGGTAGATTTTCAGTAGATAGACGAACATTACCAACAAAGCTTATGTCATCTTTTTTCACAATAATATCCAAAAGGGGAAATAGTATCTACACTAATGTCATATAATCTAACATGGAAAATTGTTGATTGGAACCGAAATCAACAGGCAAGTAACCAGAGCAATTTTATAAAAAAATATGTTAGATATACCTACAACAATTGAGCAATTGTAAGCATCATGTAGAATAATGTATTTTAAATTAATTAACTGGAATGGAGAGGTTGTATGACAGATTCTCACTTTATGGAAAAGGCAATTGAACTAGCGCTAAATAATGTTTTGACGAAGCAAGGGGGACCATTTGGAGCGGTCGTCGTCAAGGACGGAAAGGTTATTGGAATCGGCCGAAATGAAGTAACCGGGACAAACGATCCCACTGCACATGCCGAGGTGCAAGCCATTCGAGATGCCTGCCGGAATTTAAACGACTTTCAGCTGAACGATTGTGAAATCTATACCAGCTGTGAACCTTGTCCGATGTGCATCGGAGCCATTTATTGGGCACGCCCCAAGGCTGTTTATTATGCTTGTACCAAACAAGATGCAGCGAAAATAGGGTTTGATGATCAATTTATTTATGATCAACTCTCCCTCCCCATCGACTATCGAAAAATACCTATGAAAAAGATTTTTCCACCAGATGGAGATATTCCGTTTAGAACATGGGAGAATTCACAAGATAAAGTAGAGTATTAATATGACAGAAAAGGATGTTGTCCTATGGAGGGAAAACAGTTAAAGAGACGAATCTCTATAGCATCTAAAAGAGAGCCAGCGGATACGGTCATTAAAAATGGGAAAATTATCGATGTCTTTAATGGAGAAATTATTGAAGGAGACATTGCGATTGTTGATGGATACTTTGCCGGTATAGGTGATTATGAGGGGAATAGGGTGATTGATGCAAATGGCCGCTATATATCTCCTGCTTTTATCGATGGTCATGTTCATATTGAGTCCTCTATGGTCACACCAAATGAATTTGCAAAGGTTCTTCTTCCGCACGGGGTAACTACCATCATTGCAGACCCACATGAAATTGCCAATGTATTAGGTTCTGAGGGGATACAATACATGCTTGATTCCTCTGAAAACTTACCGTTTGACTTTTTCTTCATGCTTCCTTCATGTGTTCCTGCGACCGAATTTGAAAATTCCGGCGCTACTCTTAATGCAAAAGATCTAAGACCCTTTTATCAGCAGCCACGAGTCTTAGGATTAGCTGAAGTCATGAATTTCCCAGCAGTTCTAAAGGCTGAGGACGACATGCTTGAAAAAATCTTAACAGCAAAACAATCTGGCAAAAAAATTGACGGCCACGCGGCGGGGCTATCGGCCAATGATTTGAATGTGTATATGGCAGCAGGCATTCGAACAGATCATGAAAGTACAACAGCAATAGAAGCAAAAGAACGTCTCAGAAGAGGAATGTATTTAATGATTCGCGAAGGTACGGTGGCAAAAGACTTACAACAATTGATTCCCATCGTCAATGAGCGAAATGCAAGAAGATGTTTATTTGTAACGGATGATAAGCATTTAGACGATCTCATCCATGATGGCAGCATCGATCACAACGTAAGACTTGCTATCGCCTCAGGTCTCTCTTCCATCACTGCGATTCAAATGGCAACCATTAATGCAGCAGAATGCTTTGGGCTGGAGGCTAAGGGTGCGATCGCACCTGGATACAAAGCAGATTTCTTCCTGTTTGATGATCTTGAGAAAATTACTATTACAACCGTTTATAAAGATGGGATTGCCGTTGTCGAGAATGGACGTCTTATTATTGAATCACAGGACAATTCCTTGGTTGAAACAGACCGGTTAAGAAATTCTGTTCGTTTCCATGAATTAACGGAAAATCATTTCCAAATCCCATTAAAAACGAACAAAGCAAATATTATTGAAATTATCCCCAATAGTCTTGTAACGCGTCATATTATTGAAAAAGTTAATGCTTGTGATTCAGGGATATTTCAACCCTCTATCATAAAAGACCAATTAAAGCTGGCCGTGATTGAGCGCCATCATATGAAAAATCAAATTGGATTAGGGATTGTCAAAGGTTTAGGTTTAAAAACCGGTGCGATTGCAACCACCATTGCTCACGATTCCCATAATCTTATTATTGCCGGAACAACCGATTTGGATATGGTAGTTGCTTCCAAAGCGATCAAAGATATCCAAGGGGGTCTCGTTGTTGTCAATCAAGGCGAAGTGATTGCCTTATTAAGACTTTCCATCGCAGGGTTAATGTCAGATCGCCCGTATCAAGAGGTTTATTCGAGTCTAAATGAGATAAATCTTGCCCTCAAAAAACTAGGTGCACACGACCACTTCAACCCATTTTTAACGATTTCGTTTTTATCACTTCCTGTCATACCGGAACTAAAGCTAACTGATAAGGGTTTGTTCCAGATTAGTAAGTTTGAGCATATAGATCTCGACGCTTAGGAAATAATAAAATATCCAGCAAAGGTGCTGGATAGAAGAAAACACCCTGGTTTGAAAGGATGGGAAAATGAAGAAAAGTATATTTAATGAGGGTGATGAAGTAAATATTCGTTCTTCGGGTGAATCAGTAACAATCAATAAATCTCAATATGTAAAAAACATGAAAAGGTACTCTTACATTGTCAATGAACATCCGAATACCTTTTTCTTTGAAGAAGAACTAACAAAAGATTAAGCTATTTTTTTGCTGAGTTCTTTGTCATTGGAAATTATATCTTTAAATTCAAAGGAGAAATACCCCAAAATGTCGAAGATAAGGTAAAGGGGTTGTCCAATGAATAAAGCTGAATTATTAAAAAATCTACACTACGCCAGTCGGAGTAATTTATTTTCAATTGAGATTCCAAAGGCTGTTAAAGAAGATGAAAAGCTTATTGAAGGCTTGGTTAGAGAATTAGTACAAGACGGAAAAATAAAAATGAGAGAAGTTGTCCAACGAGACTGCTCCGTTTATTTATCCGGAATTATCAAGTATGCAACAAAGTAATCGGCTCTTTTGAGGGAATTCCCTCATAAAAACATCCCCTCGCAAATAATTCCGAGGGGATTTCTTTTTTAAACATCTTTTTACATTGCAACCGATTCTTGCTTTTCCACATTTTTATTATAGTAACGATTGAGAAAATGCCCATTTAACGAGGCAAGTATTTGCTGAAATAACATCCCAACCACTACTGGTACCGCAACTGCAGCTGGGAAGTAAGTAATAGCTATAACGGCCCCAGCACTGATATTTCTCATCCCGCCAGTGAATGTCAGCGAAATGACGTTGTCTCGTCCACCATTAAAAAATCGACCAATTAAAAATGAAAACAAGTAACCAGTCAGCGCAATCAAGAAGACCGTTAAGGTTATACTCACTAGTTTAAGGTTAAGCTCTCTTAAATAGGGTGCGACTACTGCCCCATTAAGCATGACCACAAATCCAAGGCTAATTTTTGAAAAAGGAGCAAGCCGTGTCCCTAATTGGTCTTTAATTTTCCCCTTTGTAACTTGGTTTAAGTACATCCCAATCAAGGAAGGAATGACTACCATTCCCAATAGACCTTTCATTATACTGATAAAGTCCATTTCAATTTTTTCACCTATAAATAACGATAGCGAATATGGAACAATGATTGGTGAAAGCAAGGTATCAATTAAAATGATCGATAAGACTAATGGAATGTTTCCTTTGTAAATGGCTACCCACATAAAGCTTGTCACTCCTGTTGGAATGACCATTCCCAAGACAAGTCCGGTAATCGTGTAAACATCACCAGAAAAAGCGACATGACCTACACCCCAGGCCCAAATTGGCATGAGAACATGAAGGATTGCCATTGCAATAAAAATTGGAAACGGATGAACGATTACCTCTTTTAATGAATGGAAATTGGAACTTAAACTCCCAGCGAAGGTCATAAAAGCAAAAATCCAAGGAATTAAATATGAAAAGTCCTTAAGATGGCCACTGAACAATACTCCAGTCAATACACCAACCGGGGTAATTAATGGCATGATTCTTTCTAGTTGTTTATTTATCTTTTGCAGCATATGCCTCTCCCCAAACACTTAAATTGTGTATACTCCATTATCAAGAATACCACATTTATTCAGCTTGGAGCTCAAGAATTTCGAGAACCTAAAAATATCCAAATACGCCTTTTTTATTAGTTTTTCAAATTTAAAAAGGATTTTCTCCAAGGGAAGGGTCGTCCTCTATAACAATGTCAGTATATGGTATATCTTCCTCAGGTGGTATGGAATTTACGTAAGATGATGATTCATTATTTTGGGAATCTGTCTGTTTTTCTGCACTAGTATGATTTTTTTCCATTTCCTCTTTTACAGTCTTCATTTTTGCTAGGTCCTCTTTTACTTGCTCAGTTATTTTCTTTGGTACAACATCTCTTCCATATGTGGCACCAATGTTTAGGGCACCACTCAGATGATTAATGCCAAGCTGGGCAAAGTTGTTGTTTTGCTCATATTTATCTAAATAAAGCTTATCTATATATAATGTGTTACAAATGGAATCTTGCTGCATAGTCACATCTTCTGTTTCCACCATTTTCTTTGTTAACTCATTACATTTTTCTATAAGATTATCCACTCTTTTAAGTAGCCCAGCTTGTACTTCATTAACTAGTAAATAATTATTTTCCAACGCAAGGACTCTCATTTTGATATGTGAATCAAATGATTCAACATCTGCTTCTTCCAGCTCGTCCCCATCACAGGGTGAGCCGATTACTGCTATTCCTTCTAATATCGATTGATTAATTCTCTCTTCCTTAGAGAAGCCGTTGAATTGATGGTTTTCTCGTTCCATTAGTTTCAAAATTAGACTTTCCAACGACCCTACTTTTTCTTGCATCATTTCTTGCTTTTTAATATGAGTAGCTAATTTTTCTGAAAGACGTCGTTCCACTAAATGTAGCAATCTTCCTTCCCTCTCCTGTTCTTCTTCCACGGACAAGGAAGTGGTCTGACTTGTATTTACGGATAATATTATTTCTCGAACAGATTGTTCAAACTTGTTTAGCCTCCCAGTCAGTTCATTAAGTTTTTTGTCACACAAATCACATTTCTGGGTTTTTTCAAAGTTTTCTAACGAAGGACCTTTTATTTGAGACTTTTTGTTTACCTCGTTTTTACGTTCAATCCAAGGATTCTCTTCTTTTTCTCCTCTGCCCATTCCAAGCATGAATGTCCGAACCTGTTTTTCAAACTTTAACAAATTTTTCATATGAACTTCAAGTGCATTTATTCTTAAAATCTGCTGTTCAAACTCATTCACATCATTCCTCGTTTTTTTACTATTTTGATTAAAAATCCCTTTCATAGACATAATAAATCCCCACAATTATTTATTTTTTCCCCACAGTATAAAGACCAATGAAAACCAGTAATTCTTCAAACAAGTAAGGTTATTCAATTGGTACTTGCTCTTCATTCCTAAATTGCCGTTTATATGCAACAATAAGAAGTCCATTATGAAATCTTGCCCGAATCTGATTTGGATACGTAGGTTCTGGGAGCTGAATCATTCGTTCAAAATCTCCCTGATATCTTTCATTCTGCACTAGCTCACCTTTATATGTCTGGTTGTTGTTTCCTTTTATTAATAGCTTTGTACCTGACACAGACAATTGAATATTTTCTTTCCCGTAACCGGCCAGATCCGATATCAACATAACCTCCTCATCTGTTATGTAGATATCTGTTGGTGGAAATGTTTTTGCTTGTCTAGGTTCTAAAGAAGAGTCACCGGCCTGCCAAAAATCTGACTTATTCTTCATAAATTCTTCAAGGGAGGACTGTCCTAATATCTCATTCCAAAAATCGGTATTCTGATATTTTTTTGCTAAATCCATCCATTGCAACATCTTATTCATATCCATGATGGATCCCCCTTGCGATGTATCGTAATGATTTAAATATTCCTAATAATGTCTCATCTATAGATAATCATATTTAATTTTTATTAATTCATTCATATAAAATCTTTAGAGCTTAACCGTAATAAATATCGTTATTCCCATCTTACATACTATCTAGATTAGCAGCTAACATAATTTCTACTAAAGTTGCATATCTTTACATACCCGGGAAGAAAAAAAGGAAGGATAATGATCTATGTTCTTTTTACCAACCAAGGTGAATATCGGCGCTTTTAAACTGAATAATATTGATCATTTAAGTTCAATATCATTTAGTTCCACTATTAAAAAAAACAGAAATGTAAGTGCCAAAAAAAATCAGGGGTTTGGGCAACAAATAGCAGATAATACCCTGAGGGTTTACTCAAAAGGTTCAGTCATAGATAATGATATCGAGGATTCTTACACAGTAAAATCAAATATTTAACCTGTATGAACTACTTAGGAGGTTTAACATGGCTGGTCCAGTCCCTTATATCAACATAAATATAAATATTATTAAAGTGAATTCCTTTGAGAATGCATCAGCTATAAATGTTGGTCAAAACCTTTTGGCTGAATGGCATAACTCAGACAAGAAAAATATGGGGTTAGGGCAAAATATGGGAGATGGAAGCAACTTTCTTGGTACGAGGAGCAGTGTTGATGATCGGGATCAGTTTGATTCCAATTCCTCTTTTGAAACAGCTAATCTGCCTAACCCCTTAGGAATGACACCATGACATTTGCGCCAGTTGTACTCAATATTTTAGGTATTAAGATTAATTCCATTGACCATGGAGCAGTTCTCAATCTTGGTCCAAGTCAGCACCTGGATCTATTTGTTTCATACAAACGGAACCAAGGAATTGGGGAACAGAATGGAGATTTATCCCCCACCATACAATCTCAATCCGGGGTATGGGATATGGATTTAATTGATAGCCCAACGGTCAAATCAAGTTTTTTATAGTATCTCTTTTAGGACCATTCTTGAGCTTATAGGATTTTATATTACAAATTGAGGTGTTTATATGGTATTTATCACTCCGACGGTCATAAATGTCCTGGGATTTAAAATTAATACTATTGATAATGGAGCTGTGGCGAATATGGGCTCTCTTCAATTAATCGACCAACTAGTGAGCTATAAACGGAACCAAGGAATTGGGGAACAAAATGGAGATCTATCCCCTGTAAATTTTCCAAGCGTTGCTTTATTTGATCCTGATGGCAGCGATAGTGCTACCGTTAAAAATAGTGTGGTTTAAAACATTCGAGCCTCCGAAAAAATCAAAAAGTTCTTCCTCAAGATACAAGAATACTAATCTTGTATGTTTTTATTTAATACCCTCTGGATGCAGGGGAAATTAAAGAATGTAGGACTAATAATAATAGCAACTGAGTTAATTCAGTTGCTCAGGCTGTCGAGAAACTTACGACAGCCTCTTATTTTCTACAATAACTTTAACCATTCACCGCGTTAATTTGAATTAGTTCCTGACAATCACCTTCTTCGTTTTATTGATAAATATATTGATCTTTCATTCCTCTTGAAAAGGTACGTCCTTATTATAGTGATGATAACGGACGCCCTTCCGATCCCACTATTCTATTTAAAATGATGTTTATTGGTTATATTTATGGCATCCGATCCGAGTGAGCCTAAAGTTGTCACAACGGACAATCATTTCGGTGATATGTATCACGTTTTATACAAAACTTTCCAGTAACCAATATTTCCAAAGATACATACCGTATATTGCCTTGTGTTTTAAATATGGAAGGAGCAGAGTACGAATGTATTTTTACTCATATCACTATCCAATCTATCCTCCATTGCCTGTTTACCCGCCTCAATTGATGGTGCATACATTCCCAAGGAGTTATCCGCCAGTAGATGTTAAAATATTTGAGGAGTCAGTCAAATCATTTCGGCAATTAATGGCTCAAGGAAGTATTTTGCTAGATCGCTTAGGGGATTTAGGTTTCGCTCGAAAAGTGATGAGTGCTGCCCAGCAAGGAAAAAAAGCGGATGTTGATCATTTAATCAGTACCGTCGGATTAAAAGTCCCTGTGATAACTACATTTACGCCAAGTGGCGTCATCTTCGAACTCACCACAAAACCAAACCAAAATAATCCTGCCAGCTGCTGCACTTTAAAGGTATCCATGAAATGGGGAATTTAATTGTTGAAAACGACTAAACGGATTTATATCTAGAGTAACAAACATGAATAAAGACGCTTCGGCTCCGAATCGTCTTTTTTGTATTAATTAGCATTTGCACTATATTTAATTTTTAAAGTTAATATTGTTACAGCTAAAATTAACGTTACAGCGTTTGCAACAATTATTGGAATATCGTTTACAAATAGTCCATACAACAGCCACATTAAAACTCCGCTAGTGAACAAGCTGTACATGACTAATGATATTCCTTCTGTATTTTTCTCTCTGATTGTTTTAATTGCCTGTGGCAGGAATGAAAGGGTGGTTAAAATAGCTGCAACATAGCCAAAAAGTGGAACGAGCTCCTGCATTCTTTTGTCTCCTTATCTCCATATATCGTTTAAAGTCCTTGAATCTAATTTTATTAAATTGGCTACTCCTCCCTCACTTTTTTTATCTACCAAAAAGAAAAGCGATGAAGCCATTTAATACATTGGTTTTCATCGTTCCCTTATACCTTTTTATGGACTTTAACTATCAAAAACTATAGTTCTTTCAAATTCCAAACAAAACTTTGAAAGTCTCCCTTTATTTCCACCAGAATAGCGAGTCCAACAAATGAGAGTTCATCCCCGCCAAATACTTGATCGGTAGCGTCAACTCGATATTGTTTTGAATGATCAATTCCCTTTAGCCTTAAAACTGCAGTTGGTGCAGCTGGTTTTGCCAAAACCCGGAAATAATAGACGATTGCTTCTGTCTTGTCCTTTCATTTTACCTTTAAAAAATACATAATATTAACTTGTTCTTTGTTTAATTATTTATTCATCATTCATTAAATCCCAATATTTATAGGTCTCTCAAAAACGAGAAAAGGGGCAAATGCCCTCAAGTTTTACTTCAGTATATATACCCTTGTTTCATAAGGTTTTAATGTGAAATTTCTCCGTAATTTCTTATCCACACCCTCATAATTATTAAGGACAAGGTCAGAAGTGGAATAAGATAAACTACCTGGGACGCGAAACCTTGTTGATTTTTCACTAAAATTGTTAATAACCAGTACTTTTTGTTTACCTAATCTGCGCGAATACACAAACAGTTTCGGATGATTCGCAGCTATTAAGTTGTAAGTGCCATAAACAAACACGGGATTCTCTTTTCTTAAGCGAATCAATTTTTTATAAAATGATAAAATCGAGTCAGGATCGTTTAATTGTGATTCTACATTTATTTCTGTGAAGTTTGGATTCACACCGAGCCATGTTTGATCGCCGGTAGTGAATCCACCCATGTTAGATGAGTCCCATTGCATCGGCGTCCGAGCATTGTCTCGCCCCTTTTCCCAAATGACCTTCATAATTTCATCATGGGAACGGCCTTTGGCAGTTTCAACATGATAATAGTTAATCATGCCAACATCGTTGTAATCATGAATAGACGGGAATTGGACGTTCGTCATCCCAATTTCCTGACCCTGGTAAATAAATGGAGTCCCTTTCATTAGGAAATATAGCGCCCCTAGCATTTTAGCACTCTCTTTCCAAAACTCCCGGTCATTTCCCCAGCTAGAAACCCGGCGCGGCTGATCATGGTTTTCAATAAATAAGGCATTCCATCCTCTGCCTTCCAAACCTGTCTGCCATTTGGTTAAAACCTTTTTTAATTTACGAACGTCAATGGATCCTTCTGCATCCTTATCCCATAAGTCTAAAAACTCGAATTGGAAAATCATATTGAAATAGCCGTTTTCTTCACCCACCCATTGATCAGCTTCATTAAGCCCGACGCCATTTGCCTCCCCAACGGTCATGATGTCATAGTTTTTAATGGTTTTTTGAGTGAATTCTGTGAGAAACTCATCAATTCCATCGACATTCATCATTTTAGGAAAGCAAGGGACGAAATCTAAACGATCTGGGTTAGGCATATCAGGGAATCCTGGTTCTTTTTTTATATGAGAGATTGCATCTACTCGGAAACCGTCGATTCCTTTTTCAAGCCACCAGTTAACCATATCGTATAATGCATCCCTTACCTCAGGGTTTTCCCAATTCAAATCAGGCTGACGTGCAGAGAAGATGTGCATGAAATACTGTTCTGTTTCTTTATCATATCTCCAAGCTGGCCCACTGAAAATCGACTCCCAATTGTTCGGTGCTTTTCCATCTTGGCCATCTCTCCAAATGTACCAGTCACGCTTCGGGTTGTCCTTAGAGGAGCGTGACTCAATAAACCAAGGGTGTTCATCGCTCGTATGATTGATGACTAAATCCAGGATTATTTTCATTCCACGGTGGTGAACTCCGTCAAGCAACTCATCAAAGTCTGCCATCGTTCCAAATTCATCCATAATATCCTGGTAATCTGAAATATCATAACCATTGTCGTCATTCGGTGATTTATACATCGGCGACAGCCAAATTACATCAATTCCTAGCTCTTTTAGGTAATCTAATTTGGCGGTTACACCTTTTAAATCACCAATCCCGTCCCCATTGCTGTCCATGAAACTTCGAGGATAGACTTGATAGGCGACACTTTCTTTCCACCACTTTTTGTTCACTTGTGCACCTCAGTTCGATCAACGACCACCCACCACTCTACACCGGCTTCTTCTCCTGTATTAAGTACTGCTTCAAGATTAACGGCAACTGTTATATTCTTCATCATTACACCCACCACATTTGGGAAACTGGCTCCTCAATTAAGATCGATTTTAAATTGGTTACTGCCCGATTGAACCCTTCGTTAATAGACATAATTGGGTCTTCATGTTCAATGCTGACCACATAATCATAGCCATAGGTTCTTAGTGCACTCATCATGTCGGACCATTCTTTCAGGCTATGTCCACAGCCAACCGAACGGAATGACCAAGCCCTCGTTTTCACTTCTCCATAGGGCTGCATATCCGTTAATCCATACATATTCACGTTTTCCTGATCAATGTATGTGTCTTTCGCATGAAAATGATGAATCGCATTTTCTTTTGCTAAAATTTTAATCGCTGCAACTGGATCAATTCCCTGCCACCATAGATGACTTGGGTCTAAGTTAGCGCCAATGGCATCACAGGTTTCCTCACGCAGCTTTAAGAGTGTATATGGTGTGTGGACTAAAAAACCTCCGTGTAGTTCAAGTCCTATTTTCACGTTGTGCTCCTTAGCAAATTGGCCAACTTCCTTCCAATAAGGAATCAGTTTTTCTTCCCATTGCCACTTTAATACGTCTCCATATTCATTAGGCCAAGGTGTTACAGGCCAATTTGGATATTTCGCCCCTTCATGATCTCCTGCTGTTCCTGAAAAACAGTTAACAACCGGCACATCGAGAAGCGAAGCAAGTTTAATAGTTTTCAAGAGTGTTTCATGCGAGTTGTTAGCAAATTCCTTTTCAGGAGAAATCGGGTTTCCATGGCAGCTGAATGCACTGATTACCAGTCCGCGTTCCTCAACCTTTTGGATATACTCACGTCTAGCCTCTTCACTTTCCAATAACCCATCTAAATCACAGTGGTTGTTTCCAGGATAGCATCCCGTTCCTATTTCAACTGCATGTAGTCCGGCTTCTTTAACTGTATCAAGCATTTCCTCGAATGATTTTTCAGCGAATAATACGGTAAAAACTCCAAGTCTCATAATGAATTCCCCTCTCTATAACTGCTCGCTCTTTATACGATTGATCCGTGATAGGTAACTTGTAGACATCAATAGAGAGATGGCGGCCCAATATGGTCCACCACCCTTTATATCTAACGGAAATTTATGATAGCTCGCTCACTTTAACAATTTGTTTTGTTTCACTTGATTGAAGTGCTGCTAAAATCACTTCGAGAGATTTTTTTCCTTCCTCACCAGGAACAGGTGTATCATGATTATGAATAACAGCATCCACAAAATGATTGATCACATGTGTTGTACGTTGGCCGCCCGAATCATTCGACTGAATTTTTCCAAGCTGATAATTTACGACTTCACCGTTGGCATATTGAACGACAAGTGAATTAGTTGGATCATCCTCTAACCGCAGAATGGCTTTTTCACCATATATAATGGTTGAATTATCTTCCTTACTGACATAAGCCCAGCTTGCTGCAAGTGTTCCGATAATCCCGCTTTCTGTTTTTAATACACAAACCGCATTGTCATCGACATCAGCAAAATCTTTGGCGCTTGTTTCAACAAAAGAACCAACCTCAGTAATTTCTTCACCTAGTACATACCGTAGTAAATCGGTCTTATGGACACCCAAATCGCCCATTGCACCTACGAATGCTTTTTCTTTTTCAAAAAACCAGCTTTCTTTCCCATCTACACTCCATCTCTCTGGACCGCCATGCCCGAAGGCTGTGCGGAAACTATAAATTTTGCCAATTTCCCCGCTTGCAATCAGCTGACGTGCTCTTTGATGGGAAGGTACAAAACGCTGATTATGACCAATCATTAACTTTTTGCCACTTTCTTTGGCCGCGGCGATCATTGCTTCGGCTTCTTTTTTAGAAGTAGCCATTGGTTTTTCACAAAGAACATGAAGACCTGCATTTAAGGCAGCAATCGAAATTGGGGCATGAAGATAGTTTGGTGTACAAACGCTGACTGCATCAACCGTTCCGCTTCTTAATAACTCTTCATAGTTTGTGTAAGCAGTGACTTCATATTTCTCTGCTATTTCTTTAACTCGGCTTTCATTGATATCACAAACTGCCACTAGCTCTACATTTTGGTTCGCTTTATATTCAGGTAAATGGCGATGCTGGGCAATACTGCCGCATCCGATTACTCCAACTTTTAACTTTTTCATTATTTTTGTCCCCCTTTAATTTGTTCTAGTGGTTTCGCATTTCCATAAATTGGCCGTTCACGTTTAACAGGCGCGGCCCATTTTACTGCATTGATAATCACGCGTTGAATTTGCTCGTTATGGTAGGTTGGATAGGTTTCGTGGCCCGGTCTGAAATAAAATACTTTCCCATTTCCACGTTTGTATGTACAGCCGCTGCGGAATACTTCGCCGCCTTCAAACCAGCTCGTAAAAATAAGCTCATCCGGCTGTGGGATATCAAAATGCTCCCCATACATTTCTTCTTTTTCTAATTCAATATATTCAGTGATTCCTTCTGTTATCGGATGGCTTGGACTCACAACCCAAAGTCGTTCTTTTTCATCAGCTTCCCGCCATTTTAAATCACAGCTGGTTCCCATTAATGTTTTAAAGATTTTTGAAAAATGGCCGGAGTGGAGAACAATCAGTCCCATTCCATCGAGAACACGCTGTTGAACTTTTTGAACGACTTCATCTTTCACTTCTCCATGTGCTAGATGTCCCCACCAAACTAATACATCGGTAGCAGCTAGTACTTCATCGGTTAAGCCATGTTCCGGCTCATCAAGAGTAGCCGTTCTTGTTACGATTCCTTCGGCCTGAAGGAATTGGGCAATCGCACCATGGATCCCGGTTGGATAAATATCTCGTACGACTGGATTTTTTTGTTCATGACGATTTTCATTCCATACAGTTACTTTTAACATGATGAACGACTCCTTTTAGTTGAATACTTTACAGTTAATTTTAGAGATTTATAGAATTTATGAAACGGCTTACATTGACACGAAGGGTGGAAAATATTGAACCTAATAATCCTTTGACGGTAAATTAAAAACAATTTTAGGTGACCATATCATTTAACTTTGGATTTATTTATTAGTCTCTCTTTTGCCAGCCATGCTCCTCCAATTACGCCTGCATTATTACCTAATGTAGCAATAACAATCTCTGCACCTTGCGCCACTCTTGGAAAAGTATATAAAACAAATTCCTCTTTCAAAGGTCCTAACAAAGTGTCGCCCGCTTTTGAAACGCCGCCTCCAATGACAATTTTTTCGGGATTTAATCCATTAGCTAAATTCGCCAGAGCCAATCCTAAATGGTATACAACCTGTTGAATGACTCGCTTGGCGAGTTCATCCCCTTCGTTTGCAGCATCAAAAACCAGCTTGGCCGATATAGTTTGATGTTTCTCGTAATAGTCTCTTATTTTACTAATATCATTGGTAGAATCTAATTTCTCTAGTGCTAATCGGGAAATTCCTGTTGCGGATGCTACAGTTTCTAAACATCCTGATTTCCCACAATTACAAGGTGAGCCGTTTCTAGGAACAGATGTAATATGACCAATTTCACCACCGGCTCCATTTACACCATGCACAATCTCACCATTGACGATAATCCCGCCTCCGACACCAGTTCCCAATGTTACACAGATTAAGTTTTTAGCTCCTTTGCCAGCACCCTTCCACATTTCACCGATTGCCGCAATATTAGCATCATTTTCTACAGCAACTGGCAAGGAAGTTTCCCGCTCGAGAATAGCTTGTAAAGGGAATTTCCTCCATCCCAAGTTTACAGCCACCTCAATGGAACCATCCACATTAACAGGACCTGGCGCTCCGATTCCGATACCGATTAGCCTATTTTTTGTTTGATTTAATTCGTTTAACTTTTGGTCAATCGTGCTTGCAATCGTTGTAGGAATATATCGGCCGCTTTCCCTTTTGTCAGTATCTATTTCCCAGCTATAAATGATATCGCCATTCAGACTGATAAATGCCATTTTAATCGTGGTTCCACCTAAATCCACACCAACTAACCATTTCGCATCCATATCCATTCACTCTTTTTCATCTTTAAATTTCTGATTTTTTCACATAATTAGCATTTGACTTAATTCTTCTATCATAAATAAAAAAAATTCCAAATTGTTTCCTTCAGCGTCCCCCAAAAATACACTAACTACTAGGAGTTTTCCATATTCCTATTGTTTCTACAGATTTCGGTGTTTTTCTTTCAAATAATTTATGCTGATTTCAATGCTTTCAAATGGTGTAAGGCGGCTTAAATCCTGTTCGACGACCCACCACTGAACACCTGCTTCTTCTCCCATATGCAATATTGCATCAAGGTCAACGCCGCCTGTACCAAGCTCCGCAAAAAATTGTTCTCCATCTGTCGTCATGTCTTTTAAATGAATGAGCGGGGTTCTCTTTTGATAACGATTGATCCACTCCACCGGCTTTTCGCCTGCTTTTGTCAGCCAATACACATCCAGCTCTGTATGCACATTGTCTGCCTTAGTATCATCAAAAATAGCTTCGAGCGCCGTTCTGCCATCAGACATACGATTAAGTTCAAAATCGTGATTGTGATAACAAATTGTGATGCCCTCCTGACGGCATGTTTCACCAACTTTATCTAATAAAGAGATAAGGGCTTTGTAGTCATCCTCGCTGCGACGATCTGGCATTATGTAAGGGCAGACAACATACTTACTTCCTAGTATTTTCTGATCTTCTATAACCCCGGCTAAATTATTCTCCAATTGTTCAAGTGGCACATGGCTCGCTGCTGCCTGAAGGCCAAGCTCATCCAATAACACTTTTACTTCTTTTGCAGGCAATCCACCATACCCGGCAAATTCAACACCATCGAAGCCAAGCTCTGCCACCTTTTTTAAAGTGCCAGCAAAATCTTGCGCGCTTTCTTCCCGCAATGTATACATTTGTACAGCTACTGGAATTTTGATCATCCTTATCCCCCCACTTTCTTGGAACATTACTTATTTGATTACATCTTATATTGTATATCTACAAATAAACATAGATGATATAATTAAAACATCTACTATTTTGCTATTTTTCTATTTTGTTAGAATAGAGGGAGCTTATGACGACGAACATATTTTTTTGCGGCTATTCCTTTCACACAAATGGATATCATTCTCAACATAAATCCGGATACCCTTCGTATCTTTTCAGACTGCAAACAGAAGGTCTCTGCGAAGTAGTCGTGAAGGGGAGAAAAATGGAACTCGCGAAAGGAGACCTACTGCTCATTAAACCTGGGGATCACTATGAACTGCTTGTCAAAGAGGGGCAAAACAGCGGAGATTATCACTTAGTTTGTGAAGGCGCGTGGATGGACGAATGGTGGAGCCGTTCTGAAAAGCCGGATGTTTCCCGAATCGATTTGGATGAAAAGCTGTTGACCTTATGGCGCCAGATCATGATTGAAAAACGCCGTCCATCATCCAGCCAAAACGAAGAGCTCTCCGGCTATTTGCTGCGAGCGCTCTGTTTATCTCTGGAACGGGCTATCAGCGAAGCCGGCCGATCCTTCAGTCACCCGTATACGGTGACACGGATGATGCGTTACATTGAGGAGCATGCCACGATCGCCTTTAAAGTGGAGGATGTGGCGCAGCATGCTGGGCTCAGCGTCTCAAGGTCCGTTCATTTATTCAAAAGCAGCGTTGGGAAAACGATGATGGAATACGCGCAGGCAATCCGCTTATCCTCGGCCATTGAGCGGATGAAATACACTACACTGACACTTGAACAGATTGCTGAAGACTGCGGATTCGGAACCTATCCTTACTTTCATAAGGTATTTAAAAAGAAATACGGCGTTGCTCCTGGTGCGTACAGGCGGATAGAATATTAGATTACATGTTTGCCTTATACATGAATGTTTTAATAAAATTAGAAAAGCTAGAAATCACTGAGTTTCCCACTTACATCAGTATTTCTAGCTTTTCTATTATTTGATACAATCCACATTTATATATCTAAAATAGGATTTTCCCGTCCATTACCCTATCAAAGTCTTTGACGACTTCGTTTGTCTCTGCTGATTTAAAAATCGTTTCCATCAATTGTAAGACACGCAAAACTTCCTCATTTTTGATGATTGGTTCTGCTTTTCCTTCTACTACAGAAATCACATTGTCATAAAAGCTTTCCATCGTCTTATCTACTTTCGGTAAATCCGATGTACTGACAGCTTTTTCAGACGGAGGTGCCATCGTTTTCGTCAACCCTTGCCCGGCTTTAATCGGTTTCGGAGCTTCTACCTCCACTCCCCGATTTTGCGTCACGATTTTACCGTTAATATCCCAATCATGGATGACTGCCGTTCCTGTTGTTCCTTTTGCGTACCACCGCGGCAGTTGAATGAAGTTTGTTGTTCCCACTTCCACTAAAGAGGTGATGCCGTTTTCAAACGTGATAAACACTTGAAAACCATCGTCTACTTCGTTCCCTAAAATATAACTTAAATTGGCATAGACACTCGTAATCTTACTGTCGATCATAAATAGCAGTTGATCTAGTAAATGGACACCCCAGTCCAGCAGCATCCCCCCGCCATAAGCCTTCTGATGGCGCCAGTCTCCCGGAATCCCGTTTGCTCCTTGTACCCGTGATTCAATATGAAAGACATCTCCGATAATCAGTTCATCGTATACTTTTTTTATCGTTAGAAAGTCTTCATCCCATCTGCGGTTTTGGTGCACAATAAACGCTCTGTCATTCATTTTTGCAGCCTGCATAATTTCGATTAACTCTTCACTGTAAATAGTGACAGGCTTTTCACAAATTACATGCTTTTTGGCGTTTAAGGCTGCGACTGCGATTTCTTTATGCACATCGTTTGGAGTGGCAATAAGAACAAAATCAACAGAATCGTCGGCTAAAACAGCAGCTAAACTTTCATATACCTTGTATCCATCAGCCAAGGAAGCGGCTCTTCTTTCCTCCAGAATATCATAGGTTCCAACGACATTTATGTTTTGGTTTTCTTTGAGCAGCTTTCCATGATAGCTTCCCATACCACCGTAACCAACTATAACTAAATGATAGTTTCTATTCGTCATTTTTATATCTCCTTTTTTTGCCATCATTTTCTCTATAGGTTTTCTTTAATTCTCACTTCTGCTTTTTTAAAACATTACTTATTTGATTACATCTTATATCTTGGATATGCAAATAAACATAGATAATATAATTGAAATATCTATTATTTTGCTATTTTTCATTCTAGAAAGATCTTCATTTTCATTTACTTCATATTCTTTGCGCAATTAAATTTCATTATCTTATATTCATTTTTAAGTGTAAACGTTTACATTTTAGCGATTTTACAACGTTGAGTGAAAGTAATAAATCCATCATTTTCACTCAACGTTACAAAAAATTGAATCTTACTATAAGGAACGGACAGTGTCACGTTCAACAATTTGATGGGGAAAAATCTGATTCACGGTAACAGAGGGATCCAATAATAACTGAACGGAGGACCTTCCCATTTCGTATAATGGCTGCGCTACCGTCGTAAGTGGCGGAATCGCCTTTTCAGCCGTTGGAGTGTTATCAAACCCAATAAGCGATAGTTTTTCTGGAACTCTGATTCCTTGTTTATATAAAAAAGATAATGCACCTGCAGCCATTTCATCACTTGCACAAAATACCCCTGTAATGGACGGATCGTTGTTTAATAATTGATCCATACATTCTATTCCACTTTTAAAATGATAATCGCCGTGCGTAATCTTTTCATTGGTTACTTTTATACCAGCGTCATTTAACGCATCTGTAAATCCTTTTACACGTGGAATGGTCGTTACGGCATCTTCTTTTGTTCCTGCAATCATCCCAATACGAGAATGACCCTTTTTAATTAGATAGGCTGCAGCATCATATGAAGCTTGATAATCATCCACTTTTAAAAAACGTATAGGATAGTTTGTTTGGGTTGCGACTAATACTACCGGTATCTTCATCATTTCTATCTGTTTATATTCATCAGGCGTAATCGTGCCACTCACCATAATAATTCCATCTACACGTTTTTCATACAAAGTTTGTAAATAATCCCTTGTACGATAGTTTGTTTTACAGATCATCACAGTATAACCAAGCTCATGAGCACGTTCCTCAATCCCTGCAAGAACCTCATTTGCAAATAGATGTGATACATCGGGGACAAGGACGCCAATTGTTTTTGTTTCACGATTAATCAAACCCCGGGCAACAGCGTTAGGCTGATAGCCAATCGATTCAATCACTTGTTCTACCCGCTGTTTCGTTTCTTCAGAGTAGCCTGGCAGGTTATTTAAAATACGAGAAACAGTCGCGACAGATACCCCTGCTTGTTTTGCTACATCTTTAATAGTAACCATTATCTATCACCAACTTTCCACGTAAACGTTTTACTAATAAACATTACCATATGTATAAAACTACTTCAACATCCTTTCACTCCTCTTCATTTCTATGTTTTTGTAGGATGAAATTCTAAAGCATTGCCTAAAAATTCAAAAAGAGAAGCAATGAAACTCTACCGCCATTCCTGCTAGTGAATGAAGCAATCCATTTTTCATTTCTTCTCTTTTACTAAAATCGAAATCTTTTACGGAAGTCCCTTCATCATTAACCTTTATTGGCCCCTGCTTTCAGTCCTTCTGTAAGATGACCCTGGAATATAAGGAATAAAATCGTAATTGGTACAGCGACTAACACCGCACCGGCAGCAAAGTTAGTAAACTCTGTATTACCCCGGCCTGTTACCATCTCGAATAGCCCAACAGCCAATGTTTTCTTTTCATCAGAACGTAAAACAAGCTTTGCAAAAATAAAGTCCATCCACGGCCCGATAAAGTTTGTAACAGCCACAAACACTAGAATAGGTTTTGAGAGTGGCATCATAATTTTATAGAAAATCGTCATATGGCTGGCACCGTCAATTTTTGCTGCTTCTTCAAGACTTTTTGGGAAGCCGTCAAAGTATCCCTTCACAAGCCACGCACCAAATGGAATCGATCCTCCGGAATAAAGGAGAATGAGTCCCCAATGGTTGTCGAGTAAATTCATTTGCAGTAATAGGATATAGATAGCAATCATGCCCATAAAGCCAGGAAACATTTGCAAAACAAGCATGGTCATTAAGCCTTGTTTTCTTCCGGGAAAACGAAATCTGGAAAAAGCATAGGCTGCTGTTACGACTAGAAGCGTAGACAATATCATATTCGCGAATGCAATTTTCAACGTATTTTTATACCATAATAGATAATCCGTTTCTTTAAATAGATATTGATAATGTACAAATGACAAAGACTCAGGAATTAAACGAGTAGAGAATAAAGAGTTTCCTGGGTTCATAGAACCAGTTAGAATCCAAATTACAGGGTATAAAATAAATACCGTTGTTATGATTAAAATGGTATAAATAATGGTATGACTAATTTTCTTTTTAAAGCTTAAACCCATCATGACATCATATCCTCCTCTTTAAAGGCTTTTGTTCTTTTAAAGTTCCAAATGGAGAATGTAGCAATCACAACGAAAATCAATATGGAGATGACAGAAGCCATTGCAAATTGATTATTGTCCAGTGTCAGTTTATAAATCCAGCTTATCAAAATGTCTGTCGATCCTGCATAGCTATAATCCACATTGACAGGTCCGCCTTCTGTCATTAAATAAATAATGTTAAAGTTATTAAAATTTCCCGCAAAAGACATGATCGCAAGTGGTGCAGTCGCAAACATCATCAATGGCATGGTAATTTTCCAAAATTTTTGTACGGGTGATGCACCATCCACATCAGCCGCTTCATATATTTCTTTATCAATACTTGTTAGGACCCCGCTCATTAATACCATCCAGAATGGAAAGCCAAACCACATATTAACAACAACAAGTGTCATTTTCGCCCATAATGGATCTGATAACCAAGGGATTGCATGCTGAATCACACCCAAGTCCATTAAATAACGATTTAAAGGACCAAATTCACCATTAAAAATGTTTCTCATGATTAAAATCGAAACAAACTGCGGAATCGCCCATGGCAGGATAAAAATGCTTCGCCAAAACTTTTTCAATTTAATTCCTTGCTGGTTAAGTAATACAGCGAAAAAAAGTCCTAAGAATAAAGTGGTAACAGTTGAAAGAATGGCCCAAACAACGGTCCATGAAAACACACCATAAAAAGTAGCACTCCATGTTTTCATTTGAAACAACTGAATAAAGGTATCAAATCCTACCCAATCCACTAAGTGCTTTGGCGGCAAGTGATTGGGTGCAGAATAATTGGTAAAAGCTATTAAAATACCAAATAACAATGGAAGAATGGTTAGAAAAGCTGTAAATAGAACAGAGGGTGTTAACAAAATATAAGGAAACCCATTTTCCCATATATTTTTAAACATCTCTTTTGTGTTATTAGGTTTAATTCCTTTTTCATTTTTAACGGCAACCTTATAGGCATCCCGAATATTTAAATAATAGAACCATAGGAAGAGCAGGAATGAAATTAAAAATATGATTCCGTCAATTAATAAGAAAATGGAATGGTCTCCCGGAACGATTTTAAACCCGTCCCGATGCTGAGGTGTTTCCCCTAATGTTGTAAGCCCCCACATAGCCCATTGGAAAGGGACCGTCCAAAAAATAAGCAGATACAATTCCAGTGCTAAAAAGCTCAATCCTTTTACAATTTGTCGATTATACAGCTGTCCAAGTCCCATAAATAATCCGGAAAGTATAGCAGACATTCTAGGCTTTGTCAGGAATGGTTTTTTAGCTGGTTGCGGTGATTTTCTAATCTTTGATCCATGTTTTTGCGGGTTAGGCAGTTGGTCATCTACATATTTTCGAGCTGTCGAACTCATATTTCATCCTCCTTTTGAAATGAGAGGCCGGACTCTTAAGACGTCACCCCCTTAAACCAACAAAATAGATAGTTTTCTCTCAAAAGAGCATTCTATATATTTTATTATCGGGGAGACTTACCCACGAGTCAGACTCATTTTTAATGTAATTATTTAGTCTGGGACTTAATGGCATCTTTAATTTGTTGAACCCCTTTATCCAGTGCTGTTTGAGGTTCAGCAGCCTTATTCCAAATCGCTGTATAAGCCACTTCCTCCGCCCCCCATACATTTTGCATTTCAGGGATATTAGGCATAGAAATAGAATATTGTGCTTGTTCTAAGAATGTATATTTGATTTTGTCTTGCTTAATGGTTTCATTTTCTAATAATGCTTTAGAAGGCGGCAGCTGACCTGTCATTTCATAACGTTTTAACAGCATTTCATCACTTGTTGCAAATTTAGCCAACAATGTCGCTGCTTGTGGATATTTACTATAAGCATTTACATAATAGGCCTTAGATCCTGAAAAAGTGGTTGGAACTTCCCCATTGTCAAGTTTCGGCAGCGTTGTAATACCAAAGTTCACTTTAGCCTCTGTATAGCTTTTCACCATCCAAGGACCAGTGATATTATATAAAAGTTTACCTTCAGTAAAGTATGAATTGATGACATCTCCAGTAAGGTCTTCTTTTTTCAGCGGCAAGATTTCATCACGGATACGCTGCATTAATTTCGCTGCTTTTAGTGAACCTTCATTGTTTAAACCAATTTCATTTGGATCTGTATTTTTGTCCCCGAAAATATAACCGCCATATCCTCCAACAAATCCATGTATTAAGTAGAAATTACCTGGTTCGATCATGAAACCATATGAACCGGGATGTTTTTTCTGAAACTCTTTCGATTGCTTGATTAATTCTTCCATTGTTTCGGCTGGTTTAAAGCCCATTTCATCCAATAAAGTTTTGTTATAGAAAAGGGCAACTCCTTCAATGTTTAACGGATAACCAAATGTTTTAAGCTTGCCCTCTTCATCTTTTGCAGATACGGCTGTATTGGCACCGTCCATAAAGCGCTCTTTATATTCATCGGCATAATAGTTATCATAAACTAATCCAGCCTTGCTCATCTTTCCTAAATGATCGTGGGCTGCATTAAATACGTCCGCTCCTAATCCCGCTGGACCATCTGTTTCAAGCTTTACAGGTGCATCAGTATGATTGACATTTGCATATTTAACCGGGATTCCATATTTTTTAGTGAATTCTTTCGCGACATATTTTGCCCATTCACCTTCTTCATCCTTGTTATCCCATAAAACCAGCTTTGCTCCTTCTTCCGGGGTGATTTCTTCTTTTGCTGTTTCTTTTGCTGAACTGCTTTTAGCGGTTTCTTTTGAAGCTTCTCCTCCTGTTTGGGCCCCTGGCTTACTGCATGCTGCTAATGCAAATAGTAACAGTACGATTAAAGATAGATTTAATAGCTTTTTCAAATTAATTCCCACCTTTTGATTTATTAATATTTATCTCAATGCTTATTTGGTAAAGTTTCTACCAAAATAAACAGTTGAAAATTTAAGTTACTGCAACCGTTTGCACAATTGACTAAAGTGTAACTTTACTAAAGTCACTTTCTATTTCTGATAAAGTGAACTCTTTTGCTTTACCTGTTAAATTGTGGATAACCAGCATTTGTTCGTTACTTTTTTCCTCCCTTGTACAGTAACAAAAAAAATCTAAAAATCGGTTTTACGTAAACGTTTACTTTACTATAAAAAAAATATATAATGATTACGTAAACGTTTAACTTATCTTGTAATCTATTACATCACTCTAATTCTGAATAGTCAATATATTATTTATTTTTTGTTTAATCATTATAATTTTTGATTTTTTTTGAAAACGAGACTTAGAAATAATTGAAATCTTTCTAATGATTTGTCAAATTTAGCTGAAATGAGGAGTTATGATGTTAAAAGAAGCCGTTTATCACAGACCGAAAAACAATTTTGCCTATGCCTATGATAATAAAACATTGCATATTCGCCTTCGCGCTAAAAAAGGTGATTTAAAAAAGGTGTTTTTAATATATGGGGATCCTTATCAGTGGACAAAAGATGGGTGGACAAACTTTACTAAACCAATGACATTGGAAGGATCGGATGAATTATTCGATTACTGGTTTGCGGAGGTGAAACCGGAATTCCGTCGATTACGCTACGGATTTGAACTCAATTCAAATACTGAATCCGCTGTATTTGGCGAAAGGGGTTTTGTGGACAGAGATCCTCGTGATTCCAGCTTTTATTTCTGTTTTCCATTTTTAAATCCGATTGATGTGTTCAAAGCGCCGGAATGGGTTAAGAATACGGTGTGGTATCAAATCTTCCCCGAACGGTTTGCGAATGGCAATCCAGAGTTAAACCCTGAAGGCACACTTCCGTGGGGAAGCCAAGATCCTGAACCTGATACATTCTTCGGCGGCGACTTTGAAGGAATTATTGAAAATATTGATCATTTAGTAAAACTTGGGATTACAGGCATTTACTTTACGCCAATATTTAAAGCGGCTACGAATCATAAATATGACACCATTGATTATATGGAAATTGATCCGCAATTTGGAGACAAAGAAACCTTTAAACAGCTTGTGGAAGTATGCCACAAAAATGGGATTCGTGTCATGCTTGATGCCGTTTTCAATCACAGTGGTTTTTATTTCGATGCTTTTCAGGATGTCCTTGAAAAACAAGAGAAATCCAACTTTAAAGATTGGTTTCATTTGAAGGAACTTCCAGTGCAAGCTTTTCCGGAACCAAATTATGATACATTTGCCTTTACACATTTGATGCCAAAGTTAAATACGGAACATCCTGAAGTGAAAGAATATCTTCTTAATGTCGCAAAATACTGGATTGAAGAATTTGATATTGATGGATGGCGCCTCGATGTTGCCAATGAAGTTGATCACGAGTTTTGGAGAGGGTTTAGAAAAACGGTAAAAGCGATCAAACCTGATGCCTACATTCTGGGAGAAATTTGGCATGATTCTATGCCTTGGCTTCAAGGAGATCAATTTGATGCAGTGATGAACTATCCGTTTACAAATGCGTCCTTGGACTTTTTTGCAAAAGATAAAATTAATGCGGAAGAGTTAGCACATCAGCTCACAAACGTGTTAATGTCTTATCCTAAGAATGTGAATGAAGTGGCGTTTAATTTATTAGGGAGTCATGATACCCCAAGAGTTTTAACGGTTTGTGATGAAAATATCGACAAGCTGAAGCTTCTTTTCCTATTCCAACTCTCATTTATCGGCACACCTTGTATATATTATGGAGACGAAATCGGCTTAACCGGAGAAAACGACCCCGGCTGCCGGAAATGCATGAATTGGGATGAAGAGGAACAAAATCTGGAACTCTTTCACACTGTCCAAAAATTAATTTCGCTTCGAAAAGAGTATGCTGCATTTAGAAATGAAGGCAAGTTTACGTTTTTAGAAACGAATGCCGATACAAACCATATCATTTATTCCAAGCAGTCGGCTGGAGAAACGATTATCATTGCGATTAATAACTCTGCTGATAAGCTTGGCGTGACGATTCCATATGATTTTACAGGCAAAAGCCCTGTTGATTTATGGAACAACATACCTCTTAGAGAGACGTCAAAAGTTGAACTTCCACCTTATGGATTCGCAATAATCCAATTGAAGAACTAAAACAATGAAAAAGCAGACGGTATAGAGGGAATCTTTTATAGATTCTCATTACTATCTGCTTTTTGTTTCTCCAGGAGGTGACTGCATGATTGACGTTCAACCAATTGATGAGGAATGATAATCCGTTTGGTTGGTTCTGTCCGATCTTCGATTAGTTGAATCAAACTCCTCGATGCTTGATATCCAAGCTCAAAAATATGAATATCCACTGAAGTTAACGGTGGTTTGGACATTTCTGCTAAGAGGACGTTATTAAAACTAACGACTGAGATTTCTTCCGGAACCCTGATTCCCAGCTCATCTAATGTACTTAGTACACCTAGTGCCATTAAATCATCAACCACTACGAGTGAAGTTGGGCGTTGCTCAAGTGCCATTAACTCACTCACCGCCTCTTGACCGCCTTCCCTTAGGAATTCCTCATGAAGGATATATTCATTTTTTATAGGAATGTTTGCCTTTTTTAAAGCCTGCCTATACCCATTCAAACGGTCAACCGTAACCATTAGTTCTGGGTTCCCTCCAATAAAAGCAATTTTCCGATGGCCATGGTCTATTAAGTATTCAGTAGCTTCTCTCATGGCACGAACATTATCATTATCAACATGTGTGATTTCTTCAGCATCTTTAGAAGGTTTTCCAATAACAACAAAAGGAAAATCCCTTTCTCTTAAGTACGAAATGACTTTATCCTCCACCTTGGAGTTAAGAAGAATCATGCCATCTACTCTTTTCCCTTGTACCATATTAATAACTGCTTCAAGTGTTTCGTTTTCTAATTTCCCTGTTGTCATCTGCAAAGCATATTTTTTTTCACGGGCCCCCTCACTTATTCCCTGTAAAATAGAAGGGAAAAACGGATTCTGAAAAACGACATCTCCAGAACTCGGCATGACAAGCCCTATTGTTTGGGTTGATTGACTGGCAAGACTTCTGGCATTTTGGTTAGGATGATACCCTAGCTGTTCCATTGCTTTTTTAACTTTTCGTTTCGTCGCTTCACTAATTCGTGAATTATTGGCAATTACTCTTGAAACAGTTGATGGTGCGACATTTGCAAGCTTTGCCACATCCTTGATGGTAACAGCCATTTCTTCTCCCCTCTCATTCAAAGTTAATTGATTCTACTACTAATTTTAATATAATAGAAACGGTCATTTTTGCATATTCCATCGTCTTTACAGCACTTACATTTACGAAATCGGTTGCACAATCCACCCTTTATTATAAAGTGTTTACAACCAGTTATACAGCTAAAAAATAATGACTTCCCGATTTTGGTAACGATGTATCAGAAAATTTAGATTTTTTTCTGGCTTTCTATTGAATTGTGCTGAGAAAAAGATATAATAAATTTTGAAAGTGATTGCGCAAACGTTTGCACACTAATACAGTCCTCTAAGGATCTTACATACGGCTTTTTTGTGCAACTACATGCAAACGCTTTTCTAGATTAATAGAGTTAGGGAAAGGAGATTTTTCATGAAGAGAAATCAGAGAACACTGCTGTCGCTTGTTACCGTAGTTGGACTAATTCTTCAGTTATTTTCTGGACTTGTAACAAGTCAAACAGCCAAAGCGGCAGAAACAACACCAAAGCAGGTTGTACTTGTTGGCAGTCTGCAGGCAGTTTTGGGGAATTCAGGAGATTGGGATCCATCTTCTGTTAAAACGCAAATGGATTACCAAGGAAATGATTTGTACAGCCTTACTGGCACACTGCCGTCAGGGACATATGAATACAAAATCGCCATTGGAGGAGGCTGGTCCGAAAATTACGGAGACGGCGGCGCGCCTGGTGGAAACAACATTAAACTAACTCTGACCGAACAAAAAAAAGTCACCTTCTACTACAATGACAATACCCATGCCATTGCTGATAGTACCCATTACACACTTTTAAATGAGGACAAAAAGCCTCGCTTAGTAGGAACCATTCAACCTGCCATTCACGCAGGGACTGCATGGAGTCCGACAGACTCAACAGCATTAATGGAGGACACCCATTTTGATAACGTCTATTCCTTTACTGTAAAGGTACCTAGAGGCAGCTACGAATACAAGATTGTATTGGGCAAGGACTGGACGGAATCCTATCCTGGTTCAAATGAGAAGCTGAATGTACTCTCTGATACGACAATCACATTTTTCTATAACAACCAAACAAAAGAAGTTTATTCAGATTATAAACCTATTGGATCTGATGGCATGATAGATAAGAATGCTCTTTATCATGATTCATGGGACCAAGTATACCGGACGCCGTTTGGGGCAGTTCCAGCAGGGAAACCTGTCACCTTCCGATTATCGGCTAAAAAGGGTGACCTGACCAGAGCCAGCCTGTATGTGAAAAACTATAATACAGGCACAACAAAGGTTCTTTCAATGAAGAATACAGGCTGGTCAGACACAAAAGACAAAGGTGCCATTGAGTTCTGGGAAGCCACCTTTACACCGTCTGACAAAGGAGTTCACGGCTATAAATTCATTGCCGGGGATCAGGATACAACAGTGGAATACGGAGAAGACACACAGGAAGGGCATACCGGTAAAGCGGAGGATAAAAATGCAGGACTCTTCCAATTGACCGTTTTCGACCCGGGCTATCAAACACCGGATTGGATGAAGGAAGCTGTTGTTTATCAAATATATCCGGACCGTTTTTATAACGGCAACAAAGCAAATGACCATGTAAAGGATCAGATTGGAGCCCGAGGCAGCCAGCCAATAGAACATCCCGACTCCTGGTCATCCTTGCCGGATAATCCATATGAACAAGGCACTGGCTCCTACACAGGGGACGGAGAATTTACAAACGACTTCTTTGGCGGCGACATTGCTGGTATTAAGGCGAAGCTTGATTACCTTCAATCACTTGGCGTCAATACCCTATATTTAAACCCAATTGCACTTGCACCGTCCAACCATAAATATGATGCAGCAGACTATAAACAGGTGGATCCTATGTTTGGCTCGGAAAAAGAATTCGAGGATTTCGCCAAGGAATTGTCTAAACGGAACATGCACCTGATTTTGGATGGGGTATTTAATCATGTGGCTGATGATTCCATCTATTTTGACCGCTACCACAAATATAAAACAGTGGGTGCCTATGAATACTGGTCTCGTATTTACGATTTAATGAATAACGAAAAATTGTCTGAAACTGCAGCTAAGGATAAGGCCAAACAGATACTCATGGCTGAAGGACAAACCTTTAGCCCATATGGCTTTGAAAACTGGTTCCATATTGAAAATGTTAAAGTTCCAAATGAAAAAGTCAACGGTGTTTCGACGGGTGAGCATTATAAGTATGAAGGCTGGTGGGGATACGACAGTCTTCCTGTATTCGAATCCGTTAACGGCACAAAGGTTGACCATCCAAGTGAACTTAACAACACAGCATTGGCAAATTATATTTTTTATGACAAGGACTCAGTAGGAAAAACTTGGATTAATCGAGGTTCATCTGGCTGGCGCCTAGATGTAGCTAATGAAGTGGACAGTTCCTTCTGGCAGGAATTCCGCAAGCAAATGAAGTCCAAGACTATGATAGGAGCCGGAAAAACACTTCAAAAAGAAGAAGAGCCACTTATTCTAGGTGAAATTTGGGATGATGCATCCAAGTACTTCTTAGGGGATCAATATGACTCAGTCATGAACTATCGTTTCCGCGGAGCCATTTTGGATTACTTAAAGAACGGTAATGCCGCTAATGCTCAAAACACCCTTCTCGCTATACAGGAGGACTATCCAAAGGAAGCTTTTTATGCCCTCATGAACCTGATGGGATCCCATGATACAGCTCGGGCAATCTTCCTGTTAGGCAATGGAACGGATACGTATTTCAGAGCGGAACAAGATCCGAACTACAAATACGATGAAGGTGTGAAGCGATTGAAGCTGGCTTCTATCCTGCAAATGGGTTACCCTGGAGCACCAACCATTTATTACGGAGATGAAGCGGGTCAAACAGGATCCAAAGACCCAGATGACCGACGCACATATCCTTGGGGGAACGAAAACAAAGACCTCATTGCACACTATCAAAAGATTGGTCAAATCCGCAAGGAAAATACTGACCTATTCGCTCATGGCGATCTGCACCATTTATACGCAAAGGGTGATGTGTTAGCCTATGTCCGGACAAAAGATACAAAATCTGGCCTTGTCATTATTAACAGAGGGAAAACCACACAAACGGTTGATATCGATACAAAAGTGCTGCTCGCGAATGGTCTTCGTTTTGTGGACCAATTGGACCCTAAATATCTGACTACAACGAAGGATGGCAAGCTGTCATTAACAGTTCCAGCAGAGTCCGGAAGAATGTTAATAACGGTTAATGATGTTAAACAACCACAGCCTGTTAAAGAAGTTACCGGCACAGCTGGTTCTAAAGAAGTTACTTTAAGCTGGACAGGAACAGGTACAAAATACAATGTCTATCAATCTACCGTTTCAGGTGGATTATGGACAAAAGTGAAAGAAACTACAGGTACATCTGTGAACATTTCCGATTTAAATAATGGTCGTACCTACTATTTTACTGTGACGGCCGTGAATGAAAGTGGGAATGAATCTATACCAGCTGCCTCATCCGGCCTTGTGCCTCATTACGATGCTGCAAAGGCTAGTATTAAGGACCTGACTACTTTAGACAACAGGGAATTGAATCTGGCACAGGCCTCCAATGTTAAAGCAGCTATTTACCTGCCAGGTGCGACAGAATCTGGTGCAGCAGAAGGAATCACGGCCGATCTCCAAGTAAGAATGAAAGGCCAAACCGCTTGGACATCTTACCAAGCCTTGTATAATGGCCAGGCTCAGGGAGACCAGGCAAATGAGTTTCAGGGAAGCTTTACAGCGTATGAGGCGGGCACATATGAATACCGAATGGCCTTTACGCCGGATTTAGGAAATACATGGGTTTACTCAATTACTGGTGAAGTGACCTTTTCACACAGCACGTCTGATACTACCCCGCCTGCTAATGATGTTACTTTGGACACTCCGACCAAGGAATCCGGTCAGGTCAACTTGAACTGGAAACTCACGCAGCCGGATCAGCCATTTAAAACGGTCATTTACCGTGACAGCCAAATTCTTTCAACATTGGACGGCAGTGCCGCCACCTTCCGTGATTATCAGGTGGCAAATGGAACTGCCTACCAATATCAAGTGCGTGTCTATGACCAGGCTGGAAACCATGTAGAATCCAACAAGGTAAGTGTAACCCCTGAAATTGTTATGGTACAAGTAACCTTTAAGGTTCATGCACCGGATTATACACCTTTAGCAGCGCAGGTCAATATACCAGGCAGCTTGAATGGTTGGAATACTAGTGCCTGGACTATGAGCCGTAATGGCGCTGTGACGCCTGATTGGGAATACACAGTGGAGCTTGAGGAAGGAACAGAGCTTACGTATAAATATACGAGGGACAATACTTGGGATCATGAAGGGTTGGCAGATCATACGCCATCCGATCATTCGGATGACGATATCAGTAACTACGGCTATGGTGCCGCAGGAACCGATATGAAAATTGTGGTCACCAATCAAGGAAACAACAAAATGGTTGTACAGGATACCATTCTGCGCTGGATTGATATGCCGCTGGCAGTCAGTCAAATTGATGTCAATGGATCAACTATGACTATAAAGGGGAATGCAATTAAGGGAGCTGACCTCACTATCAATGGGGAAAAAGTGACAGTCGGAAATGATCTGAATTTCACTCAATCCTTTACCCTTCAAGCAGGACAGACACAAGTACCTGTTCATATCGAACCAACTGACTCCACAAAGTCCACCATCTTTAAAGAGGACGGCGGTTCTATTAGCAAGAATACAAAGAACTATGTCATCGATGTCCTAACAAAAACGATAAGCGAAACCAAGTAAGTGGTCATCGAAAAGGTCTGCCGGAATCATGGCAGACCTTTTTTGCCGAAAGTTAAGAAAAGCGACTTGGTATTGACATCAGCTTTCACAACTGTTGTTTCCGCATAACAGCTCGATTATAGAATCTTTGAATATGCATGGAAATATACATTAACTCTGCATCAGGGTATTTTACACGGTATTTCCCTTCAACAAATTGGCCAACTTCTTTTGCACAGGAAAATGCTTCTTTAAAATTTTCCTTGATCATCGAAGCCATTTTTTGGTCATAATCATGGTTCGTCTCATTTGATAATAGACTTTTAAGCGAAAATCGCAAATGGGTAATTAATCGTTCATATGACATCGTATCTTCCACAATATTGATATTTAAACAACTTTCAATTATTCTTGTAATTTCTTGAATAGTCGTAGTGGTATCAATCGTTTCCTGCATATCTCCTGCATTCATCCTAGCAGTATGGATATGCAATGCAATATTACCTACTTCGTCTTCAGGAATTTCTACTCCTAAGTTTTCTTTGATTAACGCCTTTGCCCAAAGTCCTATTTGAAATTCCTTTACATAAAGAATTTTAATTTGATCAAGTAGCGCATTTTTAATGGAAATGCCATTTGTTAATCGTTCAATGGCAAATGATAAGTGATCACAAAAAGCGACATGGATATGCTCGTTTATCATGACACCCAATTCCATTTCTGCATAAGTGATGATTTCTTCTGCGATTTTTATATGCTCTTCCGGTAATAATTGTAATATTTCTTCGAATTTTTTATGCTCATTTGAATCCTTTATGACAAAAACTTTATCAATTTTAGCTTGATTCACCAAATCATTCTTTCTTTTCTGGAATCCTATTCCTTCTCCCATCACGATCTTTTCTCCGTCTATGTCTTTCACTACAACCGCACTATTATTTAAGATTTTATTAATTCTAATATCTTTCACCTTCCTCTTTTGCTCTTGCATTGGCTGTGAAATCTTGACTACTTACTCGGTTTCTTCCTTCACCCAAAGAATCAAAGTAGCTATGAATGCGGTTATGACAGAGATTCCAAGTCCAATAAGGTAATGCATTAAATTGGAAAACCCTAATGGAGCTACAATAGCGATCATTGGAATTCCTGTTAAGCCATAAGAGTTTGCTACTACATGAGTAAGAACCACATACGCTCCTCCAAAAGCACCGCCTATAGCTGCACCTATAAATGGTCTGAACAATCTTATATTCATCCCAAACATAACCGGTTCAATAATACCTAAAAATGCTGAAAAAGATGAAGGGATGGCAATTTTTTTCAGTCTCTCATTCTTGGTTTTAAAAAATACGGCTAACCCCGCTCCTCCTTGAGCCATATTGGCCATAGACCAAATTGGCAATAAAAAGTTAACACCTATCTTTGGATTTGCAAGCAATTCCATTTCAACTGCATGTAAAGTATGATGCAGCCCCGTTACCACAATGAGAGAATACAAGCCGCCAAATAAAAATCCGGCTAGTACACCTCCAGATTGATAGATAAGCTGAAAAGTATTTGTCATCATGTCACCAATGAATAATGAGATCGGGCCTATTACTAAAAGTGAGATAGAACCAACACATATGATGACTAAAAATGGGATAAAAAATAGATCTAATGCACTTGGTACAATTTTTCTCAAGCGCAATTCGAGCTTACTCATAAAAAAGACAGAAATTAATATTGGTATTACGGTTCCCTGATACCCTATTAAAGGGATATCAACCCCTAGAAACTCCATATATTCCGGTACTTTATATCCAAGCTTGGAGGGATTTAACAGGGAAGGGTGAGTTAAAATCCCACCTATCACTGCACCCAGGATTGGATTGCCTCCAAATTCCTTGGCAGCACTAAAACCAATCAATATCGGCAAAATAATAAAGGCGGCACTTGAAAAGATATCGAGCATTCTCATTAATGAGCTTTCAGACGGTGCCCAGTGAAACACCTTGATCATTCCGATCAGTCCCATTAGTAAACCACTTGCAACAATAGCTGGAATAATCGGAACAAAAATATTGGACAAGGTCCTGGCAAATCGAATAAAAGGATTCATTCTCACCTTTGGCGGTTCTGCAGGAGAGATGCCAGAAACAGGAGTCTGTTTTGTTTCAAGTATGGCCCTGTATACTTTATTGACAATCCCGGGGCCTAAAATAATTTGGAAAAGTCCCATTCGGGAAAAGGTTCCATGTACACCGTTCAGTTTATCGATTCCAACTTTATTAACCTTGCTTTCATCTAAAAGTTCAAAACGCAAACGAGTCGTGCAATGGGTCATATTCATAATATTTTCTTTACCGCCTAATAACGGTAATAATTCTTGCGCAATATCTTTAGCTTCTTTCCGTTCGTCTTGAATGTTCATCTTCCACCTTGAATTTATGGATTGTCTGTTTCACATCATGCAGTAGATTGATTTTCAGGTAAATAATGACAAATGTTTTAAGAATGCACAGTGGCGTTCAGTAGAAAACTGAACGCCACAACTGTGTCTTATTTAAAAACCCCTTGCTTCTTTTCATGAACAATCTTTGTTCCATCCCGTGTGATCGATAGTTTTAAGGACGGTGCCAGCATTCCGCCGAAATGCTCCATTTGATACTCCGGTGATTGCTCGCCAACTTCATACATATCTTTACTGTCCACATTAACATAATTCACAAAACTCGTGACAGTGCCATTCGGCATAACCATCCAGGAATATGCCTGATACGGATTATCGGTTGGATTTGCAATAACTAGTCCACTATTATTTAAGGGATGATAGCCTCCAAAGAGAGAGTCTGAAGTAAATCCATATAATCCTTCCGGTGCGTCAAGACCGGGTGCAAATTTCTCACTGTGTGTTTTCGTAAAAAGATAGTAGCTGTTTCCTTTTACGATTACACTCGGCCGCTCCAGTTCGTCATTGACATAATTTGCTTCTAATAAGGGCGGCAGTAATTCAAATTTGGATAAATCTTTATTGGTTGCTTTGGCAATACCAATGCTGCCATTAAAAGCTTTTGAACTTTCAGGGGTTACATGGTTCAGGCGAAATTCTTCCGAACCAATATATTCATTTTTATAGGGACGGTCTTCAAGCTTTCCTGCGGAGTTCGCTTCAAATAAAAGATATTCTTCGCCCGTTTTTGGATCCTGGAAAAAATACGGATCGCGGAACGCATAAGAAGATTCTTCCTGCCCTATTTGTTCCTTTGATTGATAGTATTTACCATCTGCCTCAAGAATTATTTCATGTTTGGACCAATTCTTAAAGGTCGCACTAGTGTTTGTTGTACGAATATCTGCCGTTGCAGTTGCCAGCCGCTGATCATAGCTTAGCCCGGCTTCATTTTTTTGCCCTGTTGCTGTGTAAAAGATTTGTAATCTCCCATCTTGATTAATGATGGATGAGCCAGCCCACTGTCTGGATCCCAATGCATCTCCATCTTTAAAAACGGGACCACCTGACACCCAGCTCTTTCCGTCTTTTGAATAGAAATATTGAATTTGAGCTAGATCATGGCGTTTTCCAGGAAGGACATCCTTCGGTACCGATAGGGCGAAAATAATTTTAAAACCATTTACTACAGCTGGATGACCGTTCAAATCCTGCAATGGCCATTCATCCCAAATATAATAGTCTGATGAAAGTTTAACGAGCTCATCTTTATTAAATGTCGGAGCTGTATTTTGCTCATTGATTGTTAGAGTGCTAACATTTTCTCTGGTCCAGTTGAATGTATCTGCATTTTCTTGGGCAGAAACGGTTGGACCAACAATGGGTATGAAGATAATAAAAAGTCCGATAATAGCTGCTATGATAGATTTGCTTTTTTTAACTTTGTTCCATTTCATGAAAAGTGTTCCTCCAAATGCCCTCTTACTTTTACTTTGTTAAAAACTTTGTTGATTAACCATAAATTTCAAGCGCCCGATTAGAGCTAAGGAACCGGTTCCACGAGCGCTTATACGGTCTCTTAGTGAGCGATTGGAGCGCGGGAACCGGTCAAATCATTTCCTTATTGTTTAATCCAGCCAGGGTTTAACTCTTTTGCTATTTTTGTTGTGTCGCCTTTGATTGATAGCTGTATCGTTGGCGCCAATGTACCTCCAAAATGGCTAAATTGGAATTCTGGTGATTGGTTTCCAACATCACCAATTGACATGTTGCCTAAATCGCCAAAATGAGCAAACCCGACGACATTCATATTAGGAAGGACAAGCCATGAATACGCTTGGTATGGGTTTCCTGGAGGATTGGCTAAAACCAAACCACTCTTATTCAGCGGCTGATAACCACCAATCAAGTTATCAGAAACAAATCCATACATCCCTTCAGGTCCTTGCAGCCCTTCAGCATATTTATTGATATGGCTGTCAGTAAAGAGATAATACTTTTTATCTTTTACTACAATATGCGGCCGTTCCAGTTCTTCGTTGACATAATTTGCTTCCAAAAGAGGAGGCAGCATTTTAAGTTTAGAAGGATCACCATCCACTACCTCTGCGATACCAATGTTCGCATTGGCATGAACTGCTCCCGCAGGTACCGGGTTCTTGCTTGTATACTCGGAACTTCCGGCATATTCTTGTTTAAATGTGCGCTCCCCTACAGTACCGCCTGAATTTCCTTCAAATAAAATATATTCCTTATCGGTTTTTGAGTCCTTAAACCACATCGGATCACGGAAAGCGTAGCCGCCGCCTTCGCCTTGCTGAGCTTGTTCCTTCGTCTGATAATATTTACCGTCCGGCTCTAAAATGATCTTGTGTTTGCCCCAATTTTCAAAATGAACTCCATTGCTATCAGCAATAATATCACCGGATGCCTCAGCAATGCGCTGCTCAAATGTCAATCGCTCTTCCCCTCTATGGCCAGTTGCCGTATAGAAGGCATGAATTTTCCCATTATCGAACATTGCAGATCCAGCCCATTCGCGAGAACCTAATGAAGCTCCTTCTGGGAAAAGTGTCCCGCCGAGAGTCCAATCCTTACCATTTTTCGAGTAAAAATAGCGGATGGTTGCAATGTCATGTACTTTTCCAGGCAGCACATTATTTGGAGCGGATAGGGCAAACATCACTTTCCAGCCTTTTACTGAAGCGATATTTCCATCGCGATCCAACAGGGGCCACGTGTCCCAAATATGATAATCTGGTGATAATTTCTTAAGCTTGCTTATATCCGTATAAGGCAAGGTATTATCTTGATTAAGTTCAATTTTTGAGACCTGTTCCCGTGTCCAATTTGTCGTTTGCCCTACGTCTTCTGCTTTTACATAAACCCCGGAAAAAGTTGAGGCTATAACACTCGCAGCCAAGACGATGGCAGAAACTGCTTTCTTATTCATAACGGTCATCCTTCCTTCTCCTTTTCGAGCTATCATTAGCGATTTGCCCCAAATGGTTTAATTTCGCCCGCTTTACCTTCTTTTACAACTTCAGATGTTTCACCATTCAGCTTCACTTTTAGAGTTGGGGCGAATGTACCGCCAAATTTCACATTACCGTTCTCATCTTTCGGCTCGTTAATAAAGCTGATTACCTGCTGGTCTGGAAGAACCATCCAAGAATAGGCTTGATAAGGGCTTTCCTTTGGATTCGCAATCACAAGACCACTTTCATTCATTGGTTTATGGCTGCCGAACAGTCCTTTACCAACAAATCCATAGACACCATCAGGACCAGTCAGGCCAGGAGCATACGTAAAGGTATGGCTGATGGTAAATAGATAATAATCATCTCCGTTTACGACCATGTGCGGACGTTCCATCTGGTGATTGGTTCCAACCGACTCAAGCAATGGAGGGAGAAGCTTTAATTTGGTTACGTCTTTGTCAAGTACTTCTGCGATCCCGATATTACCGTTATACAATTCGGCTCCTGCAGGAACGGAATGGGTTTTGCGGTATTCTTCATCCCCGATATTTTCCGGTTTGATAAAGTCTCTATCGCTTCCAGCTTGTCCTTCGAAAATAATATAGTCTTTGCCTGTATTCGGATCCTGGAAGAAGAATGGATCACGGAATGCCGTAATGATCGGACTATTCGCTTGTGCAAGTGTCTCGTAATATTTTCCATCTGCTTCAAGAATTACTTGATGTTTACCTTCATTGGTCAGATGAACCCCGTTTTTATCCGTATGAATATCAAAGGTTGTTTTCGCAATCCGCTGTACGGCTCTTTTATCCCATCCATTGTTATCCCAATTTGTTTTTTCACCGGTTGCCGTATAGAATAAATGAACTTTTCCATTGTCATCAAGCATTGCTGTTCCGGCCCATTGCATATGCCCCAAGGCTTTATTATAGTCATAAGGGATTCCTGCGTACGTCCAATCTTTGCCGTTCTTGGAGTAGAACATTCCAATTCTTGCTTCTGTATGGCGCTCACCCCATCCTAAAGAACGCGGTGCTACCAATGCAAAAGCCACTCGGTAGCCATTGACAATCGCCATTGAACCATCTCTATTTTGTAATGGCCATGTATCCCATACCCATTGATCAGGTGCTACAAGATCAAAATCAAGATCAATTTTCGGTGCAGTTGTTTTGTCAGTAGGCGTTACTTTTTCTGCTTGCTGACGTGACCAGATAGATGTGTAATCTGAACTGATTTCCGCTGCAAATGCTTGTGTTACGGACAGGCAATTGACAGCAACAACGGCTGTCAAAACCAGCTTTTTCAATTTCGATTTGTTACGAGTTTTCTTTTCCATTTCCCCTAAATCCTCCATTTTTCGCGGGAACATTGTGTCCGTTAAGAATTTTTCGACTATTAAAACTAGTTAAAATCCTTTTTCAGAGAACAAAAAAAGACCTAAAATGTACAAGGGTACGTCTACCAAAAAGGTACACTTCGCCCTTCATACACTTTAGGTCTTGCCTGCTTTACCAGTCACAATCCCGCATAATTTTGTTTACAGGGATCATTATATTCTGTTCGACAATTTCCTACAATAGGATAATATACTCTTAATTTCATTAGGATTTACTAGTTATATTTTCATATAACCAATACAAAACTCATTAGATAGAGTTAAACCCGTAAGGCTAATCTTTCTCTCCTTCAATGGCTGTAGCCATCCTCCATACCCTCATCAAACGTATAAATGGTTCTCCATCCACTCCAAATACTTCGAGTCCTTTCGATTGATCCATTATTGGAAATACATGGGACGAAATACTTATTTCATTATTGACGTATGCTTCCACAATCGATTTATCAACAAATAGGCGTACCTTTAAGATATCGTCATCAAGGTTTAGCGCACCACCTTGAATTCCCTTTTCAATTTCAGGATTTTCACTTGAATGCTGGCGGTCAATATGAATGGTTTTCCTTTCATTATCATAAAAAATACTGGTTTCTTCCTGTTCATTTGGGTCTTTTAATATTTTTAAACCGGCTGCTTTCGTATTAGAAACATCGAATTCCAACTCGATTTCGAATTGATCGCTTTTGATTTTTCGAAGCTGTTTATTTGCTTCATCCATTGTAACATTTTGGGCGGATGCCAGTTCTTCTCTTCGAAGTGACTGGACCTCTTCAATTGGACGAATTCCAAGAGTTTGCTTATCATTTAAATAGATTTCGAGCGGCAGCCCGGCTCCATGTGCCCATCCTGATTGATATTTTTCACTTTCCGAACGCCTGTCTTGTAAAATACTAGTTACGATGGTACGCCCTTTTTCATCCACAAACCCTTGTGCTCCTGTAAAATGTTCACCATAATCAAACAGTTTAGGCTCCTCATGTTCAGGGATAAACTCCAACCGATCTGGGTCCCAAGTCCCGATCCAATAAAATGTAAAACGAGCTGCATCCGGACTAGGGGACATAAAATAAGGACTGATCATGAATACATATTTTTGTTCACCAGTCTCCTTGTTTTTAATCGGAACTAAAAATGGCAGTTCCCATACATCTCCTGTACGTGGATATTTCCCTTTATCACCTATCATCAATGGTTTTTCATACTTCCAGTGTTCAAGATCTTCTGAGGTATAGAGTAATGCGGTTCCTCCTGCCTCTTTTATACCCGATCCAACCAGCTGGTACCATTTGTCTCCATCTTTCCATACGTATGGATCACGAAATTGGCCAAACATTACCTTTCCTTTGGGTGTATCCATATTTTCCTCTTGTATCGTTACAGGGTTGGGTTTCATAATCCAATGATTCAAGTTGACATCATTTGCATCTTCTGCTCTTGCCATACCAGTCATTTGATTCGGCTTCATTTCATCGTGTCCTGCTGTGTAAAATAATACTGGTACTCCATTCTTATCATATGTGGCACTGCCGGACCATACGCCGTCTCTTGCGGCAGTTCCCTCTGTTGGACTTAAAGCAATGGGACTATCTTCCCAATGAATCATGTCTTTACTTGTAGCATGTCCCCAATGAATCTGATGCCAAAAAGGACCAGCTGGATTAAACTGATAAAATAAATGGTATTTTCCGTTATAGTAAATGGGTGCATGTGGTTCATTCATCCAATGCTGCGGAGCAGTAAAATGATAATTAGGACGATAGCGGTCTCCTTTATAAACCGTTCGATCAAATGAAGTATCTGGTATCGGCAGTTTATTGTTCCAGCCGTTAATGGCTTCTTCATAGTGTCGTTTAATTGATTCATTACTAAATACTTTGTTGTATAGGGAAACATTGTCCATTAATCCATTAAACATATTAACTTGGAAAACCTCAGACACAGCGACTGCCTGATTATGTTTTCCAACAAGTAACGGCGTATGAGCTGCTGGTGTAAACTCACTATTCGGAGGCACTGCTTTTTCTTGAATGAGTACACCGTTTAAATAGAGTGAGACTTTAGTTGTTTCTTTATCAAATTGTGCAACAACATGAGACCATTGATCTTTCGGCAAAATTTTCCCTTCTGGCGACCAAATTTCCTGCCATTCCCCGTTTAAGGCCAGTTGAAACGTGATATATCCATGCCGTCCCATTCCGAGCATAAACCCTTGTTTATTTCCTTTATCCTGTTGATTGATAATCACGGAGGGCTGTCCATTGTCTCCCCATTCATAGGCCCTCGGGGCAACCCAGGCTTCAATCGAAAAAGACCCAGCTGGGTTATGAACCTTTTCTGAAGGGATTTCCAGCCAATTGGAATATCCATCAAATAATAATGCTTTACCGCTAATGCCGGTTTTCCATTCCGGATCTGATGTTAAAGCATAATGAATAACAGACGACACAGATTGAGCATGATCACTAGTGACGTTACCATCCCCTTCATCAAATCCCCACTGATGGAGAGCACCATTACTAAGCACCAGGTCTAATGGTTGATCCTTCTTTTGATTGATATTGGTTGTTTCTAATCTGGTGTTCACCTGTTTTTTGATTAAAACTCCTGTAATCGTCAGGAAGCAAACTGCCAAAACAAGCAGCCTCATCCATATAATCCTCTTCTTTTTCATCTTAAAAACTCCTTATCTAGTACAGTGTATTCAACCTTAATAACAAAAAAAGACCTAAAATAGGTAAGGACATATACACAAAGGTACCTTCTGTCCTTTACTCATTTTAGGTCTTGCCTGCTAACCAGTCGCAATCCTGCAATATTGAATTTCACATGATTATTCTAGGTTATTTGATCCTATCTATCAAGGTAAGATTTTACCTTTTTATGGCCACAGGTACATTTACATCATCAATATTAATATGTCCCCAGCCGCCAGTTTCATAGTCTACAACTTTGATGTATAACTTTTCTCCTATATAATCCGAAGCATCCCAGTTAACTCTTCGATAGGCTTCCCAGTTGCCACCCGTTTCCTTCATTAACTCTTTGCCGTCTGAAGCTCTTACCAGTGCTAGATAAAGTCTGTCGATATTAGCTCCGCCGCCAATTAGGAAATCGATTTGTCCGTTTCCACCTAACACAAAGTTCTCCGATTTTAACACTCCTGTCAATGAATCCCCGCCTTTTTCCCCATTAAAACCCCATAAATGGTATCGTTCCGGGTCGATTCGGTCTGAGGCTTGGTTAAACGGTCCGCCCCATCCCCAATCGTTTGCCTTAGAAACGTGTTCATTACTAAAAGCTTCCCCTTCTACAACAGTCCATCCTGTTAAATCGCCGGTTTGGAAATCATGGTTTGGCAATTCTGTACTTTCTGGAATTGGATCTCCGCCGCCATTCGATTCAGGCCAATAGGCAGGAACCGTATCCCCGTATGCGGAACCCATTTCCCATACCTTCATCGATACCACTTTCGCCCTTCCCCCACTACTCCATAACTCAAGGCCCAGAGCATCGGAAAGGGTTGGATATACACGTGATGTGATGCTTTTTTCACCATTTGCATAAGCCTCAATCATTGACCGGTCCAGATAAATATGAAGCTTGAGATTTTCTTTACCAATCTTAAGCCCTCCGCCCTGTATTCCTTTTTGGATATCAGGATCGAGACTGGATTTGTTTCGATCAATGTTTAGTGATTGTTTTTCAACATCAAAGAATAGTAATGTTTCTTCCTCGCCATTTGCTGACTTTCTAGCTTTTATACCTACTTGTTTTGCAGAGGCTGGATTGATTTCCAGTTGAATTTCCAACTGATCACCCTTAACATTTGTTAATAATTCATTGGCTTTTTCTGTGTTTTCATTCTTGATTGAAACAAGTTCCTTTTTCCTTAGAGAACTCAATTCAGTAATGGGTTTAATTCCCAACCCATCTTCTGGGTTTAAGGAAAGCTCTAGCGGCAATCCTGCATTATGAGCCCAGCCAGCATCATAATGCTGCTGTTCCGTCCTTCGGTCCTGTGCAATACTAAAGAGAATGGAACGTCCTTTTCCATCAACCATCCCGCTTGGTCCTGTAAAGTGTTCGCCGTAATCAAATTGCTTAGGATCCGTGTGGTCAGGGGCAAACTCTAACTTTTCTTTGTCCCATGTCCCAATCCAATACCAAACATATTTGACATTGTGCGGATTGTATCCATCAAACCAAGGGTTGATGAAGAAGACATATTTTTCAACACCATTAGTATCTTTCCCTAAAGGCAGGAATACTGGCAACTCCCAAACCTGGCCTGTTTTCGGGTTTTGCTTATAATTGCCAACCAGAAGCGGCTTTTTGTATTCCCAATCTTTCAGGTTCTTAGAGGTATAAAGAAGTGCAGTTCCCCCCGCTCCTTTAATACCAGAACCAACAAGCTGGTACCATGTATCTCCATCTTTCCAAACATACGGATCACGGAATTGCCCGTACCATACCTCCCCTTCTTTTGCCGGCAGGTTTGGCGCTTGAACCGTAACTGGTTTCTCGTACATGGACCATTCTTTCAAATCCGGGTCCCCGGGATCCTTACTCATTGCAAGACCCGTCATTTGATTAGGAACCTTTTTATCATCACCTGCTGTAAAAAATAATACCGGTTTCCCATTGGCATCAACAGTTGATCCACCTGACCAAACACCATCAGGCGCAACTGAATTGCCATCAGGAGCAAGTGCTATCGGTGCATCTTTCCAATGAACCATATCCTCACTTACAGAATGCCCCCAATGAATGTGATGCCAATATGGGCCTTGGGGATTATTTTGATAGAATAGATGATATTTCCCATTATAGTAGAACGGTGCATGAGGCTCGTTCATCCAATGCTCCGGTGCAATAAAATGATATTGCGGTCGGTACCGGTCGCCATCATATCTGCTCCGATCTGGTGCCAAATCAGGTGTTGGAGGTTTATGATTCTCAAAACTACTTAAATACGAATCATAATTTTCTTTAATTTTTTCCCCTGATAGCGAAAGGTTATGCATTTTTAATTCGTCTATCATTCCATTAAACATATTGGCAGTGAAAGCTCCATTAACCAAGGCAGCGCTGTTATGTTTTCCGATTAATAAATCATTTGATGATGGTGTGATGGTTCCTTTTGGAGTGACCGTCTCTCCGACTAATTCACCATTTAAATACAGCTTCATTTTTTGCTCGGCCTTATCAAAGGTGGCAACAATATACGACCATTTATTTTTTTCAAGAGGTTTGTTTTCGGCAGCCCAAACTTCCTTCCATTCCCCGTTGATACTTGCCTGAAACGACCATTTCCCGTGCCGTCCCAAGCCAAGGATATAACCTTCGCTTGCCGTTTTATTGTGTTGATTGACGATCGCTGATAATTGACCGAGATCTCCCCATTCGTAAGATCTTGGAGCAACCCAAGCTTCTATCGTGAGAGCATCCGTCGGCTTAATCACCTGGTCAGAAGGCCTCGTAATCCAAGTGGAATATCCGTCGAACAATAAAGCCTTGTTGCGGATTCCATCCCTCCATAAAGGATCTGTCGATGGCTTGTATAAAGCCTTGGTAAACACATAGGAAATAGGATCTTTCGTTCCTCTTACGATGTCTTTTGTTTTGGTCCCACTGCCTTCATCCAACGGCCAGTTGGCTATAATGCCAGTATTTTTCACATGAAAGTCATCTACATTAATATGGCCCCATCCTTCTTTTGACTGGTCCACCACTTTGATGTAGACTTTTTCCCCCAGGTAATTGGCTGCATCCCACTTGACCCGAGTATAAGCTTCGCTGTCCTTCCAATTGGTATTCGTCGCTTTGAGAAGTTCTTTATCATCGGAGGCTCTAACTAAGGCCACATATAATTTGTCTATGTCATTACCGCCGCCGATTAGGAAATTAATTTCACCAGTACCTGCCAGGGTAAAGTTTGATGATTTTAAAATTCCAGTTTGTCCGTCTCCACCATCTTTAGCTCCCCATAGATGGTACTGGTTATGGTGATTAAACGGTCCGCCCCAACCCCAATCCTTATCAGCTGTAACATCCTGATTGCTGAAGGCATCGCCTTCCACAATTGTCCATCCCGTTAAATCACCAGTCTCAAAATTTGGATTTTGGATAACATCGGTATTCACCGGGTCATTATTAAAAACATGAAAATCATCGACATTGATGTGCCCGAATCCGCCAGAATGATAGTCAACTACTTTGATATACATTGCTTCCCCGATATATTCCGATGCATCCCAACTGACTCTTCGGTAGGCTTCTGTGTTGGATCCCGTTGCTTTAAAAAGCTCTTTTCCATCCGAAGCACGAACCAAGGCAACATATAGTTTCGTAATATCCTGGCCCCCGCCAACAAGGAAATCAATCTTTCCATTTCCGCCAAGTTTGAAGACCGATGATTTCATTACACCTGTACGGAAATCAGAGTTTGCATCATTCGCTGCCCCGGCAAATCCCCAAACATGGTACGTTCCTTCCTGCTGAAAAGGACCGCCCCAAAAACTAGTAACATTTGATACTGGGCGATCAAATGCTGAGCCTGCCTCTGTCCATCCTGATAGATTGCCAGTCTCAAAATCTGGATTTTTAATCTCATTTGGCAGACTGACTCCATCAACGGCTACTTGATCTATTTTTGAAACAAAGGTTGCGCTATCCAAATCATATACCTTTAATGATTTTAGGGATACTTCTCCACCGGTTGTGTAAAGTGCAAGAGATTGATTTTTAGGATCAGGGAAGAATTGATCCGTCATCACAACACGGCCGTCTTGACCAAATACTTCAACAGATGCCTTGTCAACAATCAGATGGAGTTTAACGGTTTGATTACTGGCATTTAACGGTGCTTCATGTTTTGCAGCAAAATTGCCATTGAAACTTGATTCACCAGCATTGGAACGGTCAACAAACAATTTTTTATTGCCAATATCGTAACCAATCTTTGTTTCCCCGCTATCTCCCTTTCGAACTTTAAAACCAAACTCCGTTGCTGTCGCTGAATTCAAATCAAATTCAGCCATAATCTCAAAAGTATCTCCTGATACGTTCGAAAGCAGATTTTCTCCCGGAGTTAGCACTTTATTTTCAAATACTTGTGGCGTTCCCCTCAGACTTTCTAACTCTTTTACAGGTTTCTGTGTAAGACGAATTCCTTCCCCATCAACCGTTGATAAGCCAAGTTCACGCGGAATCGACATCGATCCCCTGAATGATGATGTAGGAATGTCCTGACCATATTTCCAATTATTCATCCACCCGAGCAATAAGCGGCGTCCATCAGAAACATCACTCCATGTAACAGCTGCATAAAAATCAGCACCATAATCGGCCGAGAGAACTTTACTCGGGTCATTGGCATTGGTAAAATTTTTCCCATCAAAATCACCGATAAAATATTGCATCCCCGAACCGCCGGAAGGAGCACCTTCACTGATACTGACAGCTAATACCCACTTTTTCTTAGTTGGATCCCCATCAACCGGAAGGGCAAATAAATCCGGGCATTCCCATGTTCCCGTATGGGAGCCGTCATTGTTGCCAAATTCACTTACCTTCGTCCAACTTTTCAGATCCGGTGAGTTATAAAAATAAACACGATCACCAGCTGAAATGACCATAATCCACTTTTTTGTTTCATCATGCCAAAATACCTTTGGGTCCCGGAAAACATCAATCCCCTCTGGCATAGGGATAATCGGATTGCCATCATACTTCGTCCAAGTACGGCCCTTATCGTTGCTGTAAGCTAAACTTTGAACTTGATGACCACCTTTTTCCTGAGTAAATACAGCAACCATCGGCGGTTTAGAGTCTTTTCCGAACCCAGTCGTATTGTTCCAATCCACAACTGCACTCCCTGACCAGATAAAACCTGTTTCATCTGGATAAAGAGCGATCGGCAGGTATTCCCAATTGACCAAGTCTTTACTTACCGCATGTCCCCAATACATCGGTCCCCACTTTGATTCAGTAGGATTATGCTGATAAAACAGATGATACTCCCCATCGTAATACACCATGCCGTTGGGATCATTCATCCAGTTTTTTTCCGGAGAAAAATGAAATTTGGATCGAAAAGGTTCATTTTCTCCGCCAACAGATGAAACCGTTGTTTCACCAGTTTCAGCTTTACTGGAGATTGTTGGCATAAACATTGAAATGATTAAAGAAAAAATGACCACTACCGATATTCCTTGATTTTTTAATCTTTGCTTCAACCCTGTTCCCCTCCAACATTTATTTGTCTTTTATATTCAAACAATAAGAAGGCGCTTACATAACAACTTAAAAGAATGGATGCTAGCATGTTTGCAGTAAAAAGCACCCAGTTGTGATACATATTCCCCTTCAGTTCGTTCCCTTCATGTATAGCAACTGGTTAAACCATAGTTGGCATAAATAGTAAACCGCATAGGCTGCATAACTGCCGATGATGAAAATCGTAACGGGATATAAATAGAATAGAGAAGTCCCCGCCCCAACAATAATTAATAAAAGAATCGTTAAGACCGGGTTCATAAGGGAAAAGAGAAAGGCATTTCGAATAACGTGCTTAAAGCTTAGTTCAAAATGGACCATAATCGGAAATAGATAAATGGAGATCGAACTAAACAACAAAATGCCAATGACTAAGATGATATACAGAATGAGGTGACCAACAGAACTGCTTGGATCTATAAGCCTATAATCAAAATATAAGAAACAGGCAAGTACCGACCACATAATCGAGATAATAAAGCTTTGTTTGAAATTTCCTTTAAAAATTTTTAAAAAGCTTTTTAAAATACTTTCTGTTTCCTTTTGTAAAATTCGTTTGCGGATAACGCCAAACATGGCTGCTGTTGCAGGAAAAAAGGTTATTAAGGGGAGCGAAGTAATGACCCATAGTAAATTTAATAGAAATAAATCTACCATTGTATTCAAGGTATTAAATAATCTGTTGTTTAAACCATTCATTAATTTCATTCCCCCTATTACCTTTTCACTACATTATCGCCAAGTAGATTTTAACGAATAAATCTCTAACGAGTGTAACTTTATTTCTCCACGTTTTACATAGAGCTCCAATTGCTTATTTTCTTGATTTGGGAAGATTAAGTCCGTTATGACGGACTTTCCATTATTTCCAAACAATTCTACAGACGACTGGTCAACAAAAACATGTAGAGTGATCTTATTATTTTCTGGAAGTAGATAGCACTCATGTTTTCCTGCAAAGGCCTCATGGAAAGCAGCCTCTCCCGAATTAGTTCGATCTATAAATAATGTTTGGTTTTCTACATCAAATCCAATAATTGTTTCTTCATTGGCTCCCTTACAAACCTTGAACCCAAATTCCGTTGCGGTTCCAATTTCAAACTCGGCAATGATTTCGAATGTGTTACTATTCACATTTTCCAAAAGATTTTTACCGGGTACAACCACTTCGTTTTGAATTAATATTTTTTCATCACGAATACCTTGTAACTCACGAACCGGTTTTTGTACAAGCCGAATCCCTTCTTCGGTTTTCTTTAGCTCAAGTACTCTAGGAATCGTCATCGCACTTCGCCATTCTTTTGTAGGAGTAACATTTGCATATTGCCAGTTGCTCATCCAGCCAATATAAATCCTTCTTCCGTCTTTAGCTGGAACATCGGACCAGCTAACGCCCGCATAATTATCGCGTCCATGATCAATCCAAAGGGTCGTTTCTGGTTTGTAATTGTTGAAAAATGTTTTACCATCAAAATCGCCAATAAAATATTGCGTTCTGGATCCTTCTTCATATTTTGGATCATTGCCAATGCTGACAAATAGCGCCCATTTTTTCTGATTGGAATCCCCATCAACAGGTAATTCAAAAAGGTCGGGACACTCCCAGACACCCTGATGTGAGCCATGTCCTTCTCCAAATTCACTGGCAAACTCCCATGAAGTTAAATTTTGGGAAGTATAAATTCTAACCGTTTGACCTGCGGCTAATACCATGACCCATTGGTTAGTTTCACGATGCCAGAACACTTTTGGATCACGAAAATCTGTGATACTTTCTTCTTGGAGAACAGGGTTCTTCTCATATTTTACCCATGTCCGCCCATTATCCTTGCTATAGGCAAGACTCTGCCTTTGTCGTGGACGGTCCGAATCAGGGTATGTATCAGCATGAGTAAAAATCGCCACTAACCCTGATTCCCCTCCAAAGAAACCGCTTGTGTCATTCCAATCCACGACTGCACTCCCCGAAAAAATCGTTCCATGCTCATCGGGAGCCAAACCAATCGGGAGGTGTTCCCAGTGAACAAGATCGCTGCTTACCGCATGTCCCCAATGCATCGGGCCCCATGTAGTTCCATTGGGATGATATTGATAAAACAAATGATATTCTCCGTTATAATACACCATCCCATTCGGGTCATTCATCCAGTTTCTTTCCGGAGAGAAGTGAAACTGCGGACGATATTTTTCTGTATAATACTGTTTTGTTTCCAGTACGTTATTATTCATTTCTTACACTCTTCCTTTCTCAGGAACTCTTTTTTTAGGCTTTGTTAAGGTTTGCTGTTGATTATTTCAGTTAAACTATTTACTATGAGTAATAATTACAGGCTCAATCTTGTTTTCGTCATAATAAAGAGTCTTTGCTGTTGATAAAGATTGAGAATGGTATATGGTTTTTTGCAACATGATGATTTTTCCATCTAATTGCTGACTAATTTTTATTACACGTGGATCAGAAATGCCCTTCCTCTTTGCTAATTCGTACATACTCTGGCGAAATTCATCTATAGTCTCCCGTAAAGCTGATACAGTCCCCAAAACCATTGATTTTATTTCCTTTCCACAGTTCATCGAATATTGTTAATATATAAAAACTAATCTATCTATATAAAACCAGCACAGACTTTTACCCTCCACCCAAAATCAACACTAGCCTTTAACAAAGCCTTTTTTTAAAAACCTTTCAACCTGATCGATGGTTGGAATACTGGGAATTCCACCTTTTCCGAATGACCGGAGGGTGTGAAATCAATTAAAACTTCTCCTAAAGCCGTGACATCAAACATGTACATCATCCGATTTCTTATTTTTTGAAAAGAAAAGCCAGACGAGAAAGAATATCTGGCTTTATATTGGGATTATTGTTTGTTATAGCGGTCTAATCCTTTTTGGTAAACTTTCATTAATTTATCAAGACCCATATCATTTAATTGCTTCACATACGCATCCCATTCCTTCTCAATTCCTCCCTCGATCAACCATTGAGCTTCTTTTTGCTTCACAAAGGCTTTAATTTCCGGCTCAATCGTATTAATCACTTCAAGCTCTTCAGGGCTAAAGAAGATGGATGGATAGCTTTCATGTTCCATATGTGGTTTATAATACTGGTCAAGAATTTGTAATCTTTCCTTTGCTCTTGGCTCCATGTCTACAACTTTGCCAAAGTGCTCCTTTAAGACTACAAACGGACCGCCCGGAGCAACTTTTTGACGTAATTCACCCATTGCTACGCCTGCTGGAAGCTCTTTATTCACTAACATGCCATTCGCATCTTCCTCGTAAATTTCACCAATTGGGCCCCAGTTAATTTGTGCTGACATTTTTGGCTCATATAATTGGTCAACCCAGCGCATCGTAATCTCAGGGTTTTTGTTAGCTGAGGTAATCACAAAGGCATCTCTTCCATATTCGGAATAGTTGGAACGTCCAATCACAATTTTGCCATCTTTCCCTTTTAATGGCGGTAATACGACATAATCTTTAACTCGATCCGGTCCAACTACTTCCGTATTTTCCCACCAAATGAACGAGCCTAGTGTTGGATTCTGTGTTTTCCCTTTGGCAAACAGCTGCTCCGTCTTTTGGGTTACGACCTCAGGGTCAATTAAACCTTCTTTTACCCAGCCGTTATAATACTTAATGGCTTCTTTAAACTCTGGCTGAACCGCAGCATAAAGGACTTTTCCATCTCTTACAATACGGTGGTCAGCTTCAAATGGAGCATCCGGCATTCCGAATAAACCAATTAAATCTCCTTCATTACCGCACCAGCCGTTATACCAGAAAGTCAACCCAATTTCATCTTTCTTACCGTTTCCGTTCGGATCCTTCTCTTTAAATGCTTTTAACACATCATGGTATTCCTCTAATGTTGTCGGCATTTTTAGGCCAAGCTTATCTAACCATGCTTTGTTGATGAACATAATATTTGGCATACCGATTAGATCCATTTCCTCAGCACGCGGAAGGGAATAAATATGCCCATCTGGTGCGGTTACAACCTTTTTCAACTCTGGTCTCTCTTCAAATAGTTTCTTTAAATTTGGTGCATATTTGTCGATTAAATCCTCTAATGGGATAATGGTGCCGTTCTGACCATATTGGGCGAGATCATGATCAGAAAAGCCTGATGAATAGAACGCATCTGGCAGGTCACCGCTTGCCAGCATTAAATTTTTCTTTTCTTGATATCCATCTCCAGGGATATTATTCCATTTAATTTGAACGTTCGTTGCTTTTTGAAGTCGGTCAAAAATCACCATTTTCGAATAGTCAGGTGCCAGAGCTGCTTTTGGTGAAACAATGTTTAACGTAACCTGTTTGTCGACAATCGGTAAACCTGTTTTATGAAAGGCAGCATCTGCTTTTTTCTCGGAACTGGCAGAATCACTGTTTGAACAGCCAGTTAATACGAATGAAGCACTTAATCCTAAAACCAAGACAAGCGCCATGCTCTTTTTCTTGTTTTTCCGAACATTTTTCTTGATTGATTTCAACATTTGTTTTTCCCCCTATTAGATCGATTAAATGGATGGCAAACTATAAATGACGTCGACCACCACCCCTTATTACAAATCATTTCGATTAACCTTTAATTCCACCGATCATAACACCCTTGACAAAGTATTTTTGAACAAATGGATAGACGATTAAAAGCGGGATGGAAGCAACAATAATCACACCGTATTTAATTAGCTCAGACACTCTTTGTTTTGCGGCCAAGGAGTCCAAATCACTGATCATCATTGTGGATGCCTGATTTTGAATTAAAATGTTTCGTAAAATCAATTGCAACGGATATAAATTTTCATTATTTAAATAGATTAAAGCATCAAAATAGGAGTTCCAGTGTCCAACGGCATAGAATAACACCATGACAGCGACAATCGGTTTTGATAACGGCAGAACAATCTTCCAGAAAAATTTCGCATCGGAACATCCATCTATTTTGGCTGCTTCTAATAACTCACCAGGAATAGAAGACTCAAAAAACGTTTTAGCTACTATCACGTTCCAGACAGCTACAGCTTTCGGCAGGATCAACGCCCACATTGTATTTAGCAAACCCAGATTCTTAACAACCAGGTATGTAGGAATGAGTCCGCCTGAGAAAAACATCGTCATGAGGAATAAAAACATAATCACATTTCTTCCATATAAATCTTTTCTTGATAATGCATAGGCAGCCATTAAGGTAAAAGAAACGTTTACAATCGTACCAACCACCGTATACATGATGGAGTTCTTATAGCCCAGCCAAATCTTGCTGTCTCCAAAGATTCGCTGATACCCTTCAAGGGTCAGCTCTTTCGGCAATAGCCATACCTTTCCTTCGTAAATCATGTTTGGGTCACTGATAGAGGCAATTACAATAAAGTACAATGGATAGACTACCAATAGTAAGATGATCGCGACCAGAAAAAAGTTAATAATATCAAAGACCTTATCTTCCTTCGATTTTCTTGTCATTCTCTTATTCTTTAAAGCTAATAAACTCATTTATGCTGCACCTCCTGTTACCATAATCCTGTTCCGGATAATTTTTTCGCAAACTTATTTACTAAGAATAATAAAACTAAGTTAATCACTGAATTAAACAATCCTACTGCGGAAGCAAAACTATATTGCGCCTGCTGTAACCCCATCTTATAAACATAGGTTGGGATAATCTCTGCTGCCGGCTGGTTCATTGGTGTTTGTAACAGGTAGGCCTTTTCAAAACCAATATTCATAATGTTACCAACGTTTAGAATTAATAGAATAACAGCCGTTGGCATAATCGCCGGAATATCCACATGAAAAATCCGCTGCCACTTATTTGCTCCATCCATTACCGCAGCCTCATGCAGTTCAGGGCTGACTCCTGCAAGCGCTGCCAGATATATAATCGCGGCCCATCCGGTTTCTTGCCAAACGCCTGAGGCAATATACAATGGTTTAAACCAATCAGGTTTTGCCATAAACGAAATCGGATCGCCGCCAAAAATCAGGATTAAGTTATTAATAAGCCCATTGTTTGAAAAGAAGACATAAATCATACCCGCTAAAACAACTACTGATATAAAATGCGGCGCATAAACAACTGTTTGAATAAAACGTTTGTACTTATCACTTCTAATTTGGTTCATCATGAGAGCTAGAAAAATTGGAAGCGGAAAACCAACGATTAGTTGTATAACGCTAAGACCAAGCGTGTTTTTGATAAGGGTCCAAAATTGATAAGATTCAAAAAATCGCTCAAAGTGTTTAAATCCAACCCACGGACTTCCCATAATTCCTTTTGTTGCCACAAAATCTTTAAAAGCAATTAATATTCCATACATCGGGACATAATGGAAAACAATAAAATAAACTAAAGCGGGTAAAAGAAATAAATAGAGCTGATAATTACTCAAGATTTTTTTTAGTTTTGATGCTTTTTTTACTTGGATGGGTGAATCGATTACCGAATTTGCTTGCCTAACCACTTCCATATCCTTGCCTCACTTTCAACAATGTTTTTTTGTTTTGTCTAACTTTTCAATTGAAACGTTTCCAACAATAGCTAAAAAAATTTGTGTTATCTAAACCTTTTCTTCCTCTCTCTACATCATAGGTATTCGATAAATCTCTTACTTGAACGTTTCATTGAAACGTTTCCAAAAAGAGTTAAAAAAATTATATATCTAAGGTTCCTCCCTCTCTGTAACGAGAGGCATTCGATAAATCCTTATCCTCCAGCGTTTCAATTGAAACGTTTCCAACGAAGAGTTAAAAAAATTGCAAATAATACCTAAGTTGTTTCGCCCTCTCTGTACATGACAGGGATTCGATAAATCTCTTGCTCCAATGCTTCACCTTCAATCTTTCTTAAGAGAAGCTTTACAGACATTCTTGCCATTTCTTCAACCGGCTGCCGGATCGTTGATAGAATTGGATGAAACAGCTTATTATCCTGAATTCCATCATAACCAATTACTTTTACATCCTCTGGAGTTCGTATTCCATGTTGTTTGGCTTTATCAATATATTTGGCGGCTAGCAGGTCAGTATTTGCAAATATGCCGGAAACATTATGATGTTCTTTTATTTTAAAGAAATTTTCGAAGTATTTTTCATCATTAAAAACAGCATCAAGCTCCTCGTAGATGATATATTCGATACCTTGAGCCTCTGCTTCATCGATGAATCCTTTTTTCCGAAGTTCAACCTCACTATAAACATCACTATAGGTTGCAAGATATGCGGCTTTTTTAGTTCCCGCTTTGACAAGCTCTCTTACGGCAATGCGGCCGCCAGTGTAGTTATCCGAGGTTACGCATGTGATTTTTTTTCCAAAATGGCGGTCAATGCTGATAATCGGAATATCAGTACTCACACTATCTTCGATGTCATTGTAAGTGATTCCAATAATGCCTGCTACTTTATTCTGATTGAGCATATCTAAATAATAAAGCTCTTTGTCGGGTCTGCCCCCACTATTGCAAAGCATCAATTTATACCCTTCTCGGTCAAGCTCATCTTCGATATAATAGGCGAGTTCTGAGAAAAATGGATGCCATACACTCGGAAGCAACAGCGCAACCATTGTTGATTTTTGCATTTTAAAATTTCTTGCTACTTCGTTTGGAATATAATTTAATTGTTTGATCGCAGCATTCACTTTCTCCCGTGTTTCGTTCCTTACATTCGGATGATTGTTAATGACTCGTGAAACAGTGCCAACTCCAACTCCTGCCAGGTCTGCAACATCTTTTAAACTTGGCACTACAACTACCTCCAATATTAAAGCGATTTCATAAACTTATGATATCTCTACTTTGGAAACGTTTCAACGTTTCCATGAACCTATAATATCACCATTTTGGAAACGTTTCAACGTTTTTTAAAAAAATAAATTAATTTTTCTGATTTCTTTTTTTAAGATAGAATGTATTTTTTTAATGCCTCTGCTACACCGTCCTCATCATTGGAAAGTGTGATATCATTAGCAATTTGTTTCACTTGTTCCGGTGCATTTCCCATGGCAATTCCAAGTCCCGCAAATTCAATCATATTCATATCATTATAGTTGTCGCCTATTGCGATAATCTCGTTTTTTAGGATATCAAACTCTTTGCATAAAAATTCAATGGCAGAAGTTTTGGTTGTATGTTTGGGCATTATTTCTAAGTAGGTAGGTTTTGAAGGATAAATATTTAAATGATTAGAAAGATATTCTTTCATTTTTGTATCCAATTGTTGGATATCTGGGGATTCAGCCATACATAAAATTTTATTAGGTCCAGTCCTTTCTTGCTCCCAAATAGTAAATAGGTTACTAAAATCGGAAATAGCAGGAGTAATATTCGTAATTTCACTCTCTTGTTTCGCCCAATCATCCATTTTTTCTATATACCATTCATCATCCTTGTATAAACTGATATGGATGCCGATACTTTTGACAATGTTATACACCTGCTTAACATCTAAAACTGGTATCGTAATGTTTAATAGTGTATCACGATTATTCCAAATTAACGCACCGCTGTAACAAATAATGGGCTGTACGATATTTAACGCTTGCTGCAAGAACTTTATCCCTTTAGGCATTCTTGCAGAAACTAGGATGACTGGAATTTGTTTTTCATTAGCAACTTTCTGGATTACTTGTTTCGTTTTTTCCGTAATCTCATGCCTGGAATTCAGTAATGTCCCATCAATATCCAAACATACCATTTTGAAATTACCCATATGAATCCCCCTAGTCCTTAATAAAATATTTTTAGTCGGAATTTATAACAAGTGTCTAAGTTTTTAGTAAGCTAATATATCAATTATATCGTCGATTTAAAGATCATGAATATATTGTCAATAAAAATTGGTTTTCTTCTTTAAGGTAACTAATTTTGTCCTTTTACATTTATGAACTGACACAAATCTCATTACCGCGCTGTGAATGGTATAGCTTCCAGTAATACTCCTTACGCCTAATTAATTCGTCATGGGATCCCTCCTCTATGATTCTACCTTTTTCAATGAAAAGAATACGGGTTGCGTTTTGAATCGTCGAAAGCCGGTGGGCGATAATAAAGGATGTTCTGCCTTTCAGTAACGACTCCAGTCCTTTTTGCAAGGCCAGCTCCGTTTCCGTATCGATCGATGATGTCGCTTCATCGAGGATTAAAATTTTCGGATCGGCCAATAGTGCCCTGGCAAAAGAGATCAGCTGCCTCTGTCCATTAGAAAGACTTGTGCCTCTCTCATTTACTTCGGTTTGATATCCATCCTTAAAACGGCTGATAAACTGATGAGCCTGCACCGCTTTTGCAGCCTCCAACACTTCTTCATCTGTCGCATCCAGCCGGCCATAGCGGATATTATCCATAATCGTTCCCGAAAAAACAAACGGATCTTGGAGCATGATTCCCATTTGCTTCCTAAGTGATGGGATCGTTACCGTCTTAATATCAATCCCGTCAATTTCAATTTTCCCACTATTAATATCATAAAAACGACTAATCAAGCTTACGATCGTGGTTTTCCCTGATCCTGTTGCACCGACAAGAGCGATCCTTTCACCTGGATTTACCTTGAAATTAATATTGTTGAGGGTTTTCCCCTCTTTCTCATACCCAAAAACAACATTCTTATATTCAACCATTCCTTGAATTTCGGGAAGCTGAGCAGCATTTGGAGCATTGTTTACCGTTGGCTTTTCATCCATCAATTCAAAAATTCGTTCCAAATAGGCCATCGCATTAATGATGGCATTATAAAAATTCCCGATGTTCGCTAAAGGCATCCAGAACATCCATATATAGCCTATAAAAGCAACCAGTGAACCAACCGTGATCCCGTGACCGATCATCGCTATGCCGAGAATGTAGATAAACGAAACCGTTAAGACGGAAATATTCTCAATGAAAGGCCATAGCAGAAATTGTATTTTCACTGCCTTCATCCATGAGCCTCGATAGCTCTCAGCCACTTCACCAAAAATACGTTTATTTTCTTCCTCTCTGGAAAAGGCTTGAGTAACCTTAATTCCATTAATACTTTCATGAATATATGCATTCATATTGGATTGCTTGTTACTTAAAGTTTGCCAGGTTTTCCGCTGGGCATTTTTTATAAAAAATATCACTGCGGCCAGTAATGGAAAAGCAGCCATGGCATACAGCGTAAGTTTTACATCAATCGATAACATAAAACCGAGAATAACAAACAGGCTGAAAAGATCGGTGATCAAATTAATGATTCCATTTGAAAGCAAATCACTTAAAGAATTAACATAGTTTACAACTCTCACTAAAATTTTTCCATGCGGCCTGCTATCGTAAAAAGAGAATGATAGTTTTTGCAAATGAGTAAATAAATCTTTCCTAATATTTTGGATGATACTCTGTCCAGTATCAGTCATGATTCGAATCCGATATTTCATACAGAACCCGCTAATCAACAGGGCGATTACGTAAATACCCGCAAGAATGAATAAGCCCCCAACGTCTTTGTTTGGGATTTTCACGTCAATGGCTTGTTTAATCAAATACGGCCCGATTAAATTCGCACCGCTGGCGATCAGCATCATGAAAACGGTAAAAAGGATCTTTTTTTGGTGAGGCTTTATATAAATTAATAACCGTTTAAATTGTATAACGCTAAATGGTGACTCTAACTCTTCATCGACATCAAATTTATTTCGTGCCATTGATATAGATCACTTCCTTACCATGGTGGAGTTCTTCAAAATTCCCATATTGATTTTTAAACACGTTAGCGTAGTAGCCCTTTTTCTTAAGCAGTTCTTCATGCTTCCCTCTTTCAATAATCCTTCCATTATCCATAACAAGAATCAAATCCGCCTCTTTAACAGATGTAATCCGATGGGCAATAATGAAACAGGTTTTATCCTGATGGATAGACTTCAACGTTTTTTGAATACGAAGTTCGGTTTCCATATCGACACTTGAGGTTGTATCATCAAGGATGAGAATCGACGGATCTTTCAGAATCGCCCGTGCCAAAGCAATCCGCTGCCTTTGCCCCCCGGAAAGCCCTACCCCTCGTTCACCAATGATTGTTTCGTAACTATCAGGCAGCTCAATAATAAAGTTGTGTGCCTCTGCCATTTTCGCAGCCGTTTGAACGGATTCTATCGACGCTTCAGGATTTCCATAAGCGATATTTCCTTCAATCGTATCTGAAAAAAGGAAAATATCCTGCATCACCATGGCCATGCTTTCCCGTAATTTGTGGATATCCCATTCCTTCACATCAATTCCGTCCACGCTTACTTCTCCACTGTCCGTATCATAGAATCTGCTCAGAAGATTCACTAATGTTGATTTTCCGGCACCAGTCGGCCCAATAATTCCAATCGTTTGACCTGGCATGACTTTAAAGGTAATATCCTCCAACACCGACTCTTCACCATAACTAAAGGAGACTTGTTTGAAATCAACGATCCCTTTGAAATTTTCCACGTTCTTTTTATTGACAGCATTGGTGATTTTCGGTTCTTCATTTAATAATTCTTCCACTTTTTCAGCAGAAGCAATAAACCGCTGAACATCATTTATCAACCAGCCGGCCATCCGCATCGGATTATTTAGCGCCCATATCAAGGAATTGAACGTAACTAATTCTCCAAGAGAAATAGACTTATTAATTACCATAATCCCACCAACTACGATCATGACAACTGTTAACACCCCTGCAAGTGAATCAAGTACGGGCAAGTACTTTTCCCATACTCTTGCCGAGTTAAGATTCTTTTCCTTGAAACCTGTATTTTCTACTGAAAATTTTTCTATTTCATAATCTTCCTTGGCAAAGGCTTTTACCACTCGATTGCCGCCGATATTCTCCTGCACCACTGAATTCAGCCTGGCAAACTGTTCCCGAATCGCTGAAAAAGTGGGCTTTACAGTATAGGTTAAACGAAAAGCAAAGAATCCAATAATCGGTGTTACGGCGAGCATGACCAAAGCTAACCGCGGATTTAGAGCAAACATGAAGCCAATGGCAAACAGGAAAATGGTAACATTTTCAAAAATAATATAAATAGCCCACGCAGTAAAATGCCTGACTGCTTCCAAATCCCCAGTCATGCGCGCCATGGCATCTCCCACTTTTGTTCGATCATAAAAACTAAAATCCAATTGATGAAGACGAGTATACAACTCTTCCCTTATCGTAAATATTACATTTTGCGAAATCCGCTCAAACATTAATTGATACCTATACCGAATCACTGTCTTGGTTATGGTTACACCAATCATTAATCCCAACAGGGGCCATAATAAATCATTCTGATGTCCATAAATGACCTTATCGATGATTTTACCTGCAATATAGGGATTAAACATATTTAGTAACGAAACAACTAGAACGAGAGAAAGACCAAAGAATAATTTAACTCGGTAATTCCGCATATACCCCCATACCCAACGTATACTATGCATGTATTTACTTCTCCTTCCTATAGTTCATAAAAACTAAAGTGAAAAGCCCTCCTTTAATTAAGAAAGGGCTGTACCTAATTTACTAACCTATTTCTTTTATCTCAATCCTTTAAGTTCCGGTGTTATGATTGATTTCATCTCTTCCAGAACGGTATCTTCATAGGCATGTTTTTTCCCATTAAGTATGTCTTGAACTTTAACGGGCTGGCCGATTGTTGCAGATTCAAGAGCAGCAAATACAACTCCTAATGCTTCCAGGCCTCTCATCGCACTCGAAATAGGTGTTTTATTTTCAGCAATGGCTTCCCATAATTCTACATAGGAATGAGCGAATGGATGTTCAACGATATTCGGGGCAAACCGCTCAATCAATTCCGGCATCAGAATTTTTTTCCCATCTTCAAGAGTTGCATGAAGCCCAGGGCGAAGGCATCCCTTACTTCCATAAATCCACACACCTCCGGTCCCTTCTCCATGGGCTGATGTAGCACACATCCAATGACCGAGTCCTCCATTTGTAAACTTGAAGACCGTAACGGCCGTGTCTTCTCCCGTAGGTTTGACCGTAACATTCCCATTACTTAATTCTTTTTCAAAAATTTCCGTATAGGCAAAAACTTCATCAATCGAACCATTAATCTCAGTAAAAAAGTGAGTTCTATGAACTCCATGATCATTGATCCAGCCCGCCCCTGCTTGACCTTTCATATGACGCCATGGCGTACCGGCGAAAAATCCGCGATTCAATGTAACAGTTGCATAATCAATTATTAAAGATACGCGACCAATCAGACCTTCTTTTACTGCCTCAGCAATTGCAACATTTTCTGCCCCTAATACGCTGGGTTCGGATAATGTTAAGACTCTATTATACTTTTTTGCATCAGCGATCATTTTCCGGCCAAAAGACGGGGAAATGGAAAGCGGCTTTTGCATTTGTACATGAACCCCTGCTGCAAAGCAATCTTCTGCTACTGTATGATGCAAATCATGATTGATCAGGATGGATACGGCATCTAATTGTTCTTTTTCCAACATCAAACGATATTCCGTATAGACTGCAGGACGGTTGCCTAACCGCTTTTCCACCTCTGAAGCAAACTGCTCAGCCCTTTCCTGCTGAATATCACAAACCGCTGACAATTCAAATGTTTCAATCCCGTTTCTTTTTAACTCTTTCAACCCTTCAACATGTGCCATCGCAATAACACCACAACCAATAAAACCTAGTTTCATTAGACACTCTCCCTTAAACTTATAAAATTGACTGACTTAAAGACTTTTAATCAGCGTATCTTTAAAACTGTTTATTTCCACTTGGGTCGGCAGGGCAGAAATGGCCCCTACTTTCGTGCAGACCATCGCTCCCACTTTATTACTAAAGGAAATGATTTGTTTTAGGTGTGCGAAGTCTTCTAAAACACTTTTCGGTTCTTCTGTTTTCGCCAGCTGGTAAAGCGTTGCTCCTACGAAAGCATCCCCGGCACCAGTAGAATCGATTGCATCAACTACAATACTAGGGATGGTTTCGATGTGATGGTCATTTGAAATCAATGTCCCTTCTTTCCCTAACGTAACGGCTACTGCTATTGCCCCTATTTGATGAAAGGAAGCGATTCCTTCTGTTAAATTATCTGCTCCCGAGATAATCTTTAATTCATCATCACTGACTTTGACAAAATCAGCGATCGCAATTCCCTTTCTTACCAACTCTACAAATTGTTCTCTTCTTCCCTTCCAAAGGTCATGTCTAAAGTTAGGGTCAAATGAGATAAATTTTCCTTTATTTTTGGCATCCTGCATTAAATTTAAATAAGTGGTTTGAAATGGATTATCCAATAAAGCGGTCGCTGAGCCAAAATGTAGAATACTAGATTCCATTATTCTTTCTTTATCCAGATCGTTCTCCGTTAAGAAAGCATCTGCGCCACGGTTAAAAACAAAATCCCTTTCCCCATTTGCTTTTAACGAAACAAATGCTAATGTTGTTGGATGCTCATCATCGAGCACAAGCATGGAGGTATCGACATTCACTTCATCTAATGTTTTCTTTAAAAAAAGTCCGAATGGATCATTGCCAACCTTTCCACTGAAAGAAGCTTGGCCTCCCAATTTCACAATCGCTGCACAAACATTAGCAGGCGCTCCCCCTGCCTGTTTTACAAAATTTTGACCCTCGATTAAATCTATATCCACATCGGTACAGAAAAAATCGATTAACAATTCTCCGATACAAATGACTGATGAATTGTTTTTCATTTTATCTCAACCGTCCTTTCAAATTGTTCTATATAGTAACTTGTTCATGGCCTTGCAAAAACAAAGCTCTAACCTTTGATTAGAGCTTTGCCTAAAAATAAAGTCATTTCCCCCAAATGGAATCTAGTTCTGTTAGTTTTAATGAAGACACTCGGATATTTCCTTCGTTTGAAAATAAAACAATTTTCTCATATGGTTGGTTTGGAAAGATTAAGCTAGTAAAAGCTACCTTTCCATCATTTGCAAATACCTCTATTGATGAAGTATCAATAATAATTTGCAGATTTTCCAATTTCACATAGGCTTCTTGTACAGCCGGGAAAGATTCTGAAAAACTATTATCTCCAGCTTTCGTCCGGTCGACTAGTAGCATTTCCTTTTCTGCATCATAACGAACCACTGTTTTTACATCTTCAGAGTTTTGAAAAACAATACCAAAAGAATTTGAAGTTTGGTTTTCAAGTTGAATGCTCACTTCCATTAATGGACTGAACATGTTAAAGATTGCAGGTTGGTTTGCTTCAACCGTAAGGTCTTGATAAACCTCTGAACTTTTTCGAATTGTCTCGATTTCCGCTGCCACTTTTTGTATCAAGCGAACTCCAGCCTTATTGGAAGTTAACGATAATTCTCTTGGTAATGTCATCGCACTCCGCCATTCTTCAGTTGGTACTTGATTTGCGTAACGCCAATTACTCATCCATCCAATATAAATTCTTCTTCCATCTTTAGATGGGATATCTGACCAGCTTACCCCAGCATAATTATCCCGGCCATAATCTAACCAGAGAACTGTTTCATCAAGATTATTATTTACAAATGTAGTTCCGTCAAAATCACCTACAAAATATTGTGTTCTTGATCCCTCTTTGAATTCATGGTTATCACCTATGCTGACAAACATGACCCATTTTTGATTGTTTTCATCCCCATCTACTGGCAATTTAAACAGGTCTGGGCATTCCCAAACGCCATCATGTGAACCAGCATGACTTCCAAATTCACTAGCAAACTCCCAATCTTTTAGGTTAGCCGATGTATAAATGGTAACGGATTGTCCAGTAGCTAATACCATCACCCATTTATTCGTTTCTTCATGCCAAAAAACCTTTGGATCACGATAATCGGTAATGTTTACATCAGAAAGTACGGGATTTCCTTCGAATTTGGTCCATGTTCTTCCATTGTCGGTACTATAAGCAAGACTTTGACGCTGACGCGGCCTGTCGGAATCTGGATAGTTATCCGCACTTGTATAAATGGCAACCAACCCAGGTCCATTCTGGAATAATCCTGATGTATTATTCCAATCCACTACTGCACTTCCAGAGAAAATTTCACCATGCTCATCTGGATATAGCGCAATCGGCAGCTGTTCCCAATGAATTAGATTTTTACTAACCGCATGCCCCCAGTGCATTGGGCCCCATGTGGTCCCAAATGGGTGGTATTGATAAAAAAGGTGATACTCATTATTAAAAAAGACCATTCCATTCGGGTCGTTCATCCATTTTTCTTCAGGTGAAAAATGAAACTGCTGACGATATTTTTCTTTATATAGTTGTTTCATCATTTGTCGCTCCTTTTGATATTTAGATAATGGAATATACCTATTATTTCGAAACAAGGCTGTACGTACTGCCTGTACTGTACAGCCTCAGCCAACCGTTTATTTTGTGTTCCTGTCGTATCCTGCTTGTTTAATCTTTAACCACTCTTGTAATCCTAAGCGGTCTAATTCTTTCAAATATCCATCCCATTCTTTTTCCACTTTTCCATTTTGAATCCATTCGGCCCGTTTTCTCATAACGAAAGCAAACATATCCGTTTCAATTGTTGTAAGTTTATCGCTATCTTCTAATGAGAAGAATACTCTTGGATAAATATTTTCTGCGGTCATATGAGGAGTCATAACTTCCTTCATTAATCCTAATCTCCATGCAGCATCATCTGGTTTTGTGGTAACTTTTCCATAATACTCATCTAAAATCGCTAATGGTCCGCCGATATTTGTTTTTTGTCTTAATTCCACTGGTGCTGTACCTGATAAAGGTAAATGTTTTAGCATTCCTGCTGCTTCATCTAATTCAAAGATATTTTGTTGGGTTTTATCACCATACGTACCCCAGTTATCTTGAACTGATTGTTTTGGTTCATATAATTGATCAATCCATTTTGCAGTCAGTTCAATGTTCTTATCCGAACTTGTGATAACCATTCTGCCTCTATCAAATCCCATTCCATTGGTTCTGGCTACATTCACTTGGCCATCTGGACCAGCTAGCGGCTTCATTAGGTCATATTTGTCATTCATACCAGTAATATTGGCTTTATCCCAAGTGAAATATAAACCATAACGATTATCTTTGCCTTTTGCTAGATACGTGTTCCAATCTTGTTCAAACGCTTCAACATCGATTAGACCTTCTTTATATAACTCATTGAGAAATTTCATTCCCTCTTTATATCCTTTATCTGATGCTGTAAACGTAACTTTACCATCATTGCTTACAACCGTATGATCCCAGTTTTCACCAAGGCCAAACGATCCAAATAAGAATGCTAAGTCTTCCCCGCCTGCTTGCTTACCAATAAACGACATTGGGATTTCATCCGCTTTTCCGTTGCCATTGGGATCTTTTGTTTTAAAGGCAATCAATACTTGCTTTAATTCTTCTGTGTTTGTCGGCATTTTTAACCCTAATTTATTTAACCATTCCACATTGATCCATGGGAAATCATCAACCGAGTGAATACTTTCTTTTCCTGAACCTAACTCCTCAATCCATGGGAAAGAGTAAATATGTCCATCAGGAGCAGTCATCATTGCTTTATATTCAGGTGCTGCTTCCAAAACCTTTTGGAGGTTAGGCATGTACTTCTCTATTAAATCTTCCACAGGAACAATCGCACCATCTTTTGCAAGTTTTAATAGATCATGGTCATTAAAACCTGCATCGAGGATGGCATCTGGCAGATCACCGCTTGCCATTGCCAGGTTTCTTTTTTCAATAAAAGCATCGGAGGTATAGTTTTTCCACTTAATATGAACGCCCGACTGCTCTTCTAACCGCTTATAAATTAATTTTTTATTAGGGTCAGCTGGAGCTAAAGGCGAGCTTTGTGTCATAAAGTTCAATGTCACTTTTTCCTTTAAAGGGAAAGAAACATCCTTTAATTTATACTCTTTTGATGATGCAGTTTCACTTTTGCCACTGTTACTACAGCCTGAAACTAGTAATATCGTAGCAAGTGATGCAGCCATAACTTTTTTTACATTTTTCATATCATTACCCTCCTAAATATTGTGTGTAAGCATTTACAATAAAATCTATTAAATTGGCTCTTTATTTCAATGAACCCACCATGACACCTTTTTCAAAGTACTTTTGGAAAAACGGATACATGATAATAAGAGGAAGACTAGAAATAACAATCGATGAGTATTTGATCATTTCTGAAAGCTTTTTAAGTTCAGCCATAGCCTGCTGATCACTAATCATTCCTGGTCCAGTTTGATTTTGAATCAATATTGACCTCAAAACTAACTGTAATGGGTGCAATTTCGGATCCTCGAGATAAATCATCGCATCAAAATAAGAGTTCCATTGACCAACAAATGCATACATTGCTAGGACGAAAATGATAGGTTTGGAAAGTGGCATAACGATTTTGAAGAAGATTAGTAGATCGGATGCTCCATCCACCTTTGCTGCTTCATGTAATTCATAAGGAATACTTTTAAAATAAGTCCTTGCTAGGATAATATTCCAAACATTCACGGCTCCTGGTATTAAAATCGCCCATGGGGTGTTTAACATTCCGAGGTCTTTTACAACCAGGTAGGTTGGGATAAGTCCACCTCCAAAGAAGATGGTGATAATAAATAGTGTCATAAAGAAATTTTTCCCGACAAAGCCATTTACTGATAATGGATAGGCAGCAAAAATACAAACCACAACAGTTATAATGGCAAATCCTACTGAATAAAGAATAGAATTGATAAAGCCATGGACCATCGCATCATTGGATAAAATCAACTGATATCCTTTAAAACTCCAATCTGAAAAATTGAAAGAAATCCCTTTATTTAATAACACCGTTGGATCCATGAATGACGCAAGAACGACATATACCAAGGGAACTAACACGATTAATACGGCTAAGCATAGAAAGATATTATTAAAGCCTAATATGATTCGGTCTATGCGGGTGTGCTTTATATTCATCTCAAGACTCCTTTCTCGTTAATATAAACCTTCACCTTCGTTTAACTTCTTAACGATTTTATTAACTACGATTAACAAGATTACGTTAATGACTGAATTAAACAGGCCAACAGCTGTTGAATAAGCATAGTCGCCGGACTGCAAACCTACTTTATACACATAAGTTGGCAGAATTTCGGAAGAAGGCAAATTCATTGCGGTTTGCATTAAATATGCTTTTTCAAATCCAATCGACATAATCCCTCCAGCAGCCAGAATAAATGTAACTGCCATTAATGGTTTCAATGTCGGTAAATCGATGTGAATCATTCTTTGAAGAATATTTGCTCCATCAATCGTTGCTGCATTGTGTAATTCAGGGTCAACATTCGATAAAGCCGCCACGTAGATAATCGATGACCAGCCTGCCGCCTGCCAAATACCAGAGATAATATAGATTGATCGGAAATAATCTGGATTTGACATGAACATAAGCGGCTTTCCAGTTATGAAGCTAACCAGTTGATTGATAGGGCCTGTTGGTGATAAGAAAATAAACGCCATACCAACAATTACAACCACAGAAATAAAGTTTGGTGCATAGAGCACGAGTTGAATATTTTTTTTAATGGCCGCCCTTCGTAGCTGATTAAGCATTAATGACAGGATGATAGGGACTGGGAAGCCAACGATTAAGCCAAAAAAACTGAGTTTAAGCGTATTCATAAAAATGTCAGTAAAGTTAGGTGAAGATAAGAATTTGGTGAAATTATCAAATCCGACCCAATCACTTCCTAAAATACCTTTGATGGTACTAAAATCTTTAAAGGCAATAATGGCTCCATACATGGGGATATATTTAAAAATGATTGTTAAAATGACAGCTGGAGCAATCAGCAAATAAAGATGATAGTTTTTCTTGATATATTCCAATTTGCCTGTCAGTTTCGAAGCTGCTTTCTTTTCCGCTTGGATCTGTACAACTGGTTCTTTTTGGACATTTACTAATTCTTGCAAGCTCTTAACCTCCTATCAAATAGCTTTTTTCTTTATCTGGTTTTAACTTTAGCAAATTTGGAAAAGGAGAGAGTTTAATATCTTCGGAAATGGACGTTTAAAATTTTCGGCAGTTGAAAACGGTTCCATTTATCTTCGGGAAAATTAACAAAGTATTCACGCATATCTTTTGTTTTTTTATTTATGATTAAGGTGGATTGTTAAAACATAGGAGAGGAAGTGGGAGATGCCTTTTAAAGCACGAACTGTCCAAGGTAAATTAATTATTCTAAGGATTTTAAACAAGAGAATAGATCAAACCGTTGACGAGAAAAAGTACTATTTGTACCAAGAAAAAGGCTTCGAGGGTGAAGTTCAGTTTGATTTATTAACAGAAAAGATTCAGAGTGAGTGTTATATTTTAAATGATTTGCTGTTAAACGTTAACAACACAACCTTCCAACTTGATACTACTATCATTTTTCAAAAAAAAATTAGCTTTTTTGAAGTAAAAAATTATGAAGGCGATTACTGTTTTCGAAACGGCCGGTTCGAAACGCTGGCTGAAAAGGAAGTTAAGAATCCACTGGATCAGTTGAGACGCAGCAAATCTTTGCTTCGCCAATTACTCCAAAAACACGGATATAATTTACCAATTGAGGGATATGTTGTTTATATAAACCCCCGGTTTACTTTATATCAAGCCCCCGTAAACGAACCCATAATTTATCCAACACAGCTAGACGCACTTATGGAAAATTTAAATGCGCAACCGTCAAAACTAACAACCCAGCATAAAAAGATTGCTGAAAAACTAGTTTCGTTGCATCAAATGGACTCCTCATTTATTCAAGTACCGGCTTATAACTTTGATCAGGTGAAAAAGGGGATAACGTGTAAAGAATGCAGCTCGTTTTCGATGTTTGTCCAAGGAAAGAAAATAGTGTGTGGTGATTGTAGGTGCGAAGAGGTAGTTGAGTCTGCTGTTTTGCGCATGGTGGATGAAATCAAGCTCCTATTTCCGGATCGAAAGATAACCACCAATCTTGTTCACGAATGGTGTGTGCTGGTTGAATCTAAGAAAAGAATAAGCAGGATTCTAGAGAGAAACTTTAAAAGAGTAGGTGTTCATAATTGGACTTTTTATGAGTGATCTTTAGAATCCCTATAATAGACATTTTCCTGTTCCCTTGTGGAGTTTTGTCCTTCGGAACCCTTACGGATAGACATTTTTCCTTTTCCCTTGTACGGTTTTGTCCTTCGGAACCTTCACGATAGACATTTTTCCTTTTCCTTGTGGAGTTTTGTCCTTCGGAACCCTTACGATAGACATTTTTCCTTTTCCTTGTGCGGTTTTGTCCTTCGGAGCCCTTACGATAGACATTTTTCCTTTTACTTGTGGAGTTTTGTCCTTCGGAACCCTTACGATAGACATTTTTCCTTTTCCCTTGTGGAGTTTTGTCCTTCGGAACCTAAATATTCAACAACAGGATCACTAAGGAGATCTTACAGCAAAAAAAAACTCCTCTAGTATCTTAACTAGAGGAGGTGCTCTCAAAAAATATTATTCTATTGCCAAACGGGTCATGAATGCATAGTTCTTTGGTTTTCCATGGAGTTTCTTCGATGCCAGGACGGGCGTACTTATAATCCTTTGAAAGAAGCCGTAAATAAAATGACTCGATGTTCACCACTTCAATCCTCACCGCTGCACCTGGACAGCAATCCCCGTGAGGCTCAGAAAGATGAATAATACAATTTTTATAGGATTTGCATATACGGTGGCATATTATCCTCAAACCGATGCTCCCAATCGATCACAAATCCCAAATAATCCATATAAAACTCTTTTGCCTTCGCTTCATCAAAAATACGAAGGATAGATGTGAGACCTTTCATGGTTATTTCAGATGTATTCATACTAATCCCTTCCCCTAGTCCCCATTTTATTGAATTTCTTTAAGACCTATATTGATTTTTTCTACAGCTTCCCTCGCCGAAGTCTTAACATCCTTCCCGCCGATTCCAACATCCTCAAACAATGTTCTGATTGCTTCACTGACTACGGGATACGCAGGAGTAACAGGGCGGTTCCTTGAATATTTTTGCGTTTGCTGTAAAAATATGTTTTTAGGATACTCATTTAGCTCCGGAAAAGCTTTAGCTACAGAGAATCTCGCAGGAATATCACCTGTTATAGTTACATACTTTTTCATTCCTTCATAACTTGTCACATATTTAATAAACTTCCATGCTTCCTGTGGGTGTTTTGATTTAGAGGTGATTCCGAGCGCCCATCCTCCATTTGGAACAAACTGATACTTATCCTTTGGCAGTGGTGTTACTCCAAAATCCTCTCCGAGCTTAAATTCAGGGTGATTTTTTTCCAGATCTGCAAGTGTCCAAGAACCAAGCACAGTCATCGCAAGTTTACCTGACTCAAACACAGCTGGGGGTAATTCAAATGCCGCAACACCATTTTTATGATATAGATTTTGATAAAACTGAAGGGCATCTAACGCTTCTTTTGAATCTAAATATCCACTTGCCGTAGTTCCATCGGGGCTTAAAATATTAGCACCAAACTGCCAAAGGAGGGGTGTTTTAAAATAAGCAGGAGATTCTCCATCATTAAAACCCTGTGCCGGGTCAATACCGATCACATCTTTAGCAGGATTATTTACTTTTTTAGCAATCTCTAATACCTCATCCCATGTTAATGGGTTTTTGGGATCTTCAGATGGATAAGGGATACCGGCATCTTTAAATAAATGTCTATTGTAATATAAAGCAATACTTGACTCGACAATCGGTGCAAGGTAAATTTGACCCTTATAACTTAATCCTCGCAAGGTAGAGGCAGGAATATCATCAATCTGCCCCTCCTTTCTCATAAATGGATCAATTGATAATAACGATCCGGTATTTGCATAAAGAGCAAGCGTAGGACTGTCAATCGTCAAAATATCCGGAGGGTTTCCTGCAGCAAGTTCTGTCCGCAGTCTTATTTCATAATCACTGTATGGAATCGACTTCATATTCACCGAGATATCGGGGTTTGCTTTTTCAAAGACAGAAACTAATTCTTCAAATGCTTTATTTTCAGCCGTATTTCCACTATTTCGCCAAAACGTCAACTCAGTTCGTTCGGAACCCTTTGGTTTTTCCGCTTTCTCTTTTTGGGGGCTACCAGAGAATGTATCAAAAAAAGACAACGCATACACTAAAATACCCAAAAGTATAATTGCAAAAATAGTGAACCATTTTTTCATCAACATTCCCTTTCTTTCTTGAAAACTTAAACATCTAAGGCATTACGGAATTCAACAGGGGTTTGTCCAAAGTATTTTTTAAAAACCGTACTGAAATATCCGGAGTTAGAAAAGCCAACCAAGTTTGCTACATCAATGATTTTTAGTTGCTTATCTCTTAAAAACTCCCGGGCTTTGTCCATTCGTAAATTCACCAAATAATCACTAAAATTCTGCCCCACATAATTTTTAAAGGTTTCAGATAAATGAGCACTATTGATATGAAAGAGTTCCGATAATAAGGTAAGTGAGATTTCACTAGCGTAATGCTGGTCCAAATAGTGCCGAACACTATCAACGATTAATTTCCCGTTCGAAAAGCGTGCCGTACGTACTTTTCCAATAATTAATTGGGCTAATTGAAGGAGGTTTTCAAGCACTTTACTTTGCGAATTAAGTTCCCAGATACTTTGTTGGCAATTCCAAATCGTTTTTTGAATATCTTTCGTTTCGATATCATATTTTTTTGCCAGCGACCCTAACAAAAATAACACTCGATTGGCAGCAAAAGAAAAGGACAAAATCGATTGGTTTCCATTCCCTCGCAATAAGGTTTGAATATTTTCTTTAAACGCCTCGAAATTAACATTTTCAATCGTATTAGTTAACTTTCTTTCAAAATCAGGTGAAAACTCAAATTCTTCTTCTTTCGTTATCGCCGCATCAATTACCTGCGATTGCGAACCAAGTTGACTTTGACTCCAAGCAAGCAAACTGGAAATATAACCTGTCTTAAAGCTAGCTAGACCCTTGACAACATTTCCGATTCCAATCACCGTTTCTAAACTCAACAATCTTTTCACATTCTGTTGTACCCTTTCAACCAAACTAGAAGGACTATTTATATCTATTCGTATTAGAAAATGAACCATATTTGCATAGCTTGGGTCGTAAAACGAATAAGTTCCTGTATTCTCTTTTGAGATCTCTTTGCATAACATTTGGAAAGGAAGCCAGAGCTCCTTTAATCGATTGGGATTGCCAAAGCCCTCTCTAATTTCCACGCTGACAAATTGGACAATGGCGTCCTCATTTACAAGTTCCACGAGTTGTAGCTGGCGCAGTCTTTCAATAACCAGATTAAGCTGTAACCATTCCTCTTTAACTAAATAGAGCAAGTATTGTTCCTGTACTTCTTGAAGCTGGGTAAGAACAAGCTGCCGCATCTGAGCCGTTTCAACTTGTTTTCGCCGCTCTTCCTCAATTTCTTTATGAATTTTTCGTAATGCTTCTACTAATTCATCGGGAGCTACCGGTTTTAACAGATAGTCTCTAACCCCTTCCTTCATGGAACCACGTACCAATTCAAAATCGGAATAACCCGATAATACGATCACTTTTACTCTTGGAAATTCCTGCTGACATCGTTTAGCTAATTCAAGGCCATCCATAATGGGCATCCTCATATCTGTAATGACCAAATCAATATCCATGCAACCAAGCAATTCAAGTGTATCTTTCCCATTAGAAGCTTCGCCAACAATTTCAAAACCTTCATCTTCCCAGTTCACTTTCATTCGTAAGCCTTTACGAATTTGAATTTCATCATCCGTGATTATGACCTTCATCATGTATATCACCTCTATCAAAATTTATACATAATGTAATCCTCGTGCCTACATTCTTTTCAGATTCAATCTGATAAGAAAAGCGCTCTCCGTAGTAAAGCTTTAATCTGCCAAGGACATTCTTTAGACCAATGCTGTTTCCTTTGCTCGCTAGGACACTAATGGTTTCATTCTTTGTTTCTTCACTCACTAAGTCTGATATCACTTCTTCAGACATACCAATTCCCTTATCTTCTAAAACTATCTTTATTTGATTATTCGCTTTTTTCGTTATAATAAAAATTTCAGCCGTGGTCTTTTCTATAAAACTATATTTGACGGCATTTTCCACGAGTGGCTGGAGAATGAATTTAATAATAGGAAGATCCCTTGTCTCCGGATCCTCCACAATATCAATCGTGAGGGCGTCCTCATATCTCACCTTTAAAATGTCGGTGTAGCTGCGAATATAGCTGATTTCTTCACCTAATCTCACGACGTCATTTTGTGTATTCAATGAATACCTCATCATCCGGCCTAAGTAGATGCTTACATTCATCACCTCTTTATTCTTGCCCTGAACAGCTAATCCCCCAATGATTTCAAGGGTATTGTTCAAAAAGTGAGGATTGATTTGTAGTAATAAGGCCTTGTATTCTGCATCTTTTCGACGGATGTTGGCTTCATATTCTGTTTCAATTAAGTTCTTCAATTGATCAATCGTATGATCAAACACTTTTACTACATAACCTACTTCATCATTAGATGGTTTTATCGTTGGCATAAAGCGTTTGGCACCAGAAAAATCTCCACTTTCAATAAATTTCATCGCTTTTGCTAGTTTTCCTAAAGGGCTTACGATATTGGAAGAGAGCATGAACGACGCAAAGATTGTTATTAAAAACACAATCGCACTAGTAATAAGTAAGTTGCGTTGCAGAAGATTAACTTTTGAGAATAAGTCAGACTTTGTAACTTCACTGACAAGAATCCAATCACCAACTGATAACTTTTGAAAAAAAACAAAGTATTTTTCTCCATGATAATCAGCTTCTAATAAACCTTTTTGTTTTTGACTATTTTTTATTTTAGTCAAACTATTTTTTAATACCTTTGTTGGGGTATTGATCTTCCCCACTAAAACATTTGCTCCCTGAGCATCCAACAAATAAGCATGTCCATTTTTTCCAATCGTTATTTTTTCTAAGGCTGTTTCCAGCAAAGTTGTAGGGAAATTAACCTTTATAAATCCGTATGAAACAACCGTATTCAAATCAACGAGGGGTAAAATATAACTATTACTATTTCCTTGTGCTGGCAAATAAGGATCAATATGTGATTTTACAAATCGTTGTTCATTGACCCTAAAGTCTTTAAACCAATCTAGGTTGTGTAAGTTGGGGTTATTGCCCCATGCCCCTTCGCCATTATTTAGAACGACTGAAATAGACATGCCATTTGAGTTGTTCACCATCATTGATGATAGCATCATTTTCAGTTGATTCTTCTGTAACAAGCTCTGTTCTTTCGGTATATTTGCATCCTTTTTTTCTAACTTTAACCACTGCTGAGTCGTTTGATTGACAAGGACCTGTTTTCCTAAATCCTCCGCCTGCGTTGTAATCGAGTCAATATAGAGCGAGTACTGATCCATGGCTTCAATTGTTAGCTCCTGGGTCTGATCTTCAATAATGGATGTAAACCAGCTTGGGATTATAATAGATAAAATAATTAATGGAATTGTTAACAAACAAGTAAAAATAATAAACAAGCGATTGCGTATGGAAAAAAACATGGTATCCCCCCGAATAAAAAAGAAAACCCTTACATTCTATAGCTCAATCTATTAGTTTTGACTATTATTATCTTTTCAATTTAACATATCCCCTAGCAACTTACCACGTGATATTTAATTCCAAATAAATAAGCAGAAGCTGGATTCCGGCTCTGCTCATTTCTGATTCATATAGGCTTCACGATATTCATTCGGGGTAATGCCCTCAACCTTTTTAAATACTTTGCGAAAATATTTGTCGTCTTGATACCCTATCATCGTCGCAATTTCATAGATTTTTAACTGGCTGTTTTTCAATAAAGATTTGGCCTTCTTCATCCGAAACTTCACAATATAATCTGATATATTGACGTTAAATTCTTGTTTGAATTTTCTAGAGATATATTCTCGACTGATATAAAAATGCTCGGAGATCTCTTGCAGTTTTACATCCCGATCGAAGTTCGCTTGCAAATACTTTTCAATATCATAAATGATGTTACTATGTTTCTGAAGGGTTCTTTTCTTAACTTTTTTCAAAAAGATAGCAATCTCTCGTTTCTTTCTCTGTTTATATTCTTCAAGCATAAAGTGACCGTTTATATCAAAAAATAAATCAATTCGTTTTTCGATGTCCTCAGCTGCTTTAACAGGTAGATTATAATGCTTAAACCATCTATTGCTGATCACCAAATATTCATTTTCTAAATGGGACAGCTGTTTTAATGACAGAAAGTGGTTTTCTGTAAAATCTGTTGAAATTTGATTTATCACTTCTTCAAAGGCACCTATTTCACCAGCTTGTACAGCCAGTTCTATATTAGCAGAGTAGTCCAAAAGGTTCCTTAAGGCATGGCTTGGCAGTTTCTCCTGCACATAGACTCGATTTTCTGTTTTGTCCAAGATGTTACTAGTGAATAATAGCTGTTTAGCATAAAGATACGAATCAAATAAATTGGAACTCTTAGTAACTAACTTACCTAAAACGATAGGACAAGAAATATCCATTGTATGTCTTATCGTCTTATATATTTGTTTTAAAAGTTCTTCTATTTGCTCAAACCTATTCCAGAAGATAATCACAACTTCTCCCTTATTGGATAAGTAGCGAAAACCAATTCCACATTCATTTTTCATCATAATTTCGTTAATGACGTTCAAAATCGTAAAGTAGGCTAAATCTCGATCTCCTTGAAATGCCTCAATTGTCTTTCCGTTAATCCGAACAAGGGCTACTTGATAATTGTGAGACGGATGAATACCAAAATTCTCATACAAATCTTCCTTCAGATTGTCGCTATTTACTAACTGGGTAAGCTTGCGGTCTCGATAAACCGGCTTCATTTCATTGATTAATTGAGAGCTGCTTTCTTTTCTCTCCCTGTCTAAAGCTTCTTTTTTCCATTCATCTACAGCTGTTTCCAACGTATGATTTAAGATTTCGGGATCAATCGGCTTTAGGAGATAGTCAGAACTCCCGAAATGAATGGCTTTGCGCATGTAGTGGTAATCATCATAACCTGTCACAACAATAGTTTTGCTTGTTGGCTGATTTTCTTTAATCCATTCTAACAGGTTGACGCCATCCATTTTTGGCATTTTCATATCTGAAAAAATAATCTCTGGCTTATACTTTTGAATTAAATGTATCGCTTCTTCTCCATTTCCGGCTTCATAAATTTCATCAATTCCGTTTTTTTCCCAATCACCCAGTATCTTAATTCCTTCGCGAACGTGCTTTTCATCATCGACGATTAATGCTCTCATGAATGCTCCACCTCTTTTTGCATAACCTTTGGAAACTGAACCGTCACAGAGAATCCAGTTTCTTCATTACTGTTAATAGTCATGTGTGCTTGATTCGCGTAGTAAATCTGTAAGCGGTCATATATATTTTTTAAGCCAATCGTTTCTCTATGCTTCTCTTCTTTTGACACACCATGATATAATTCCTGCCTGATACTTTTCAATTGTTCTTCATTTGCGCCTATTCCATTATCTTTTACAGTAAGACAAACCAACGCGTCATCCTGAACACTCGCCTCAATTTGTATAAATGCTTTTCCTACCTGCTGATCAAAGCCATGCTTAAAACAATTTTCCACAATGGGCTGCAAAATCATTTTCGGTATCATGATTTCTTGTACTTCTTTTGAGACATTTAATTCAAATTCGAACTGCTCGTCAAAGCGTTGTTTTTGTAACAATAAATAGGATTTAACATGCATCAGCTCTGAAATAAAAGGGACAATGTCTTCCTTCATATTCATACTGTATCTCATGATTTTCGATAATGAAGTGAGCAAGGAATAGACAGGAACGGCTTTGGATTTTAACGCCAAGGTACCAATCGATTGAAGGGCGTTATATAAAAAATGCGGATTAATTTGTGACCGCAATACACGCAGCTGTGATTCTTTATTTTCTATATCTAATTTATATTCTCGCTCAATTAAATCATTGATTTTCGCAATCATTACTTTGAAATGCCTTCCTAACATCCCAATTTCATCGTTCCCTAATGAATCAAAATCCGCCTCAAATTCACCTTTTTCTACTTTTTTCATGTTATCAATTAATACCTTGATCGGTGCGGTTATCTTAAATGAAACAAACATGGTCGCAATTAACACAATAACGAGCGTCACGATACCAATCAAAATGTTGATTAAGGCCGTTTCTCTTGCACCTTGATAGAGTACATTGTAAGGAATTCGTTTCACAATATACCAATTCTTGTAGGGGGCGGAAAACTTATCGTGAACAATCACACCCGAGAATTGTTTATCCTTCCATTCCGTACTTTTACTGAAGGCGGACTCCTTTTTTACTTTCCCAAACCACTTTTCTTTATTTTCCTTGCCGATCATTGATTCGTTGGAGGAGTATATAATAACTCCTTTTTCATCCATAATGTACAAGTCTTCCATGTCCTTTGTATATAAGCGGCCGGCAATCGCACCTATTTTGGAAAGATTAATATCAATAGACAAAAAGCCTAATAGCTTGTCTGACGGTACGTCACGAAGGATGTTATGAAAGCTTAGGACATTTTTCTTTTCCGAGTTTGGGATAACCGATATATTGTTATAACTATACATTTCATGGGGCGGTTCAATAACGGAAAAAAGGCTTTTATATCGATTTAATCGTGCATAATAAGGATGCGAAAAGATACTCTCATACTTTGCTCTGCCGCTAATTCTGGAATGATAATTGGTATAGGAATCCTTTCCTTTATCAATGTAAATGTGCATTTGTTCAATCTCAGGACGTGTATTAAATAAATAGGCAAGAGCTCGGCGAACTTCTTCCTGATTAGTGTTTAAATTCTGTGATAGCCCATCCCTCATCACATTCATAAAGGGCGTATAACGGTAAAGTACGGACGACATCTGGGCCACATCTTCCAAATATACAGTTAGCTCGTCTTCACCTTTGACAATCAGGTCATGATTGGTTGAAACAAAGCGATTATTAAGAGACTTTGTTGTTTGGTAATAAGTAATCGCAATCGAACTTCCAAAAGGCAGAACCGTTACTAGTATTAAAAATATAATAAGCTTTTTACGAATTCCCCACTGCATATCATCTTGGTTAGTTATATGAAAAAAACAGAACTAACCTTCCTCCAATTAATGAATTTTCTCCATTGTAACAACTATCTATATCCATTCCTATGGCATATATTGACTTGTCCATAGGAATGACTGTTCAATATATTCCACCCTACTGGTCAATGTAAGCCGTTTCATAATTTTCATTATTCTCTAAAATGAAATTATGGAGGTGCAGGTAATGAATAGTCATAGTAAGTTGGAAAAAGTAGAATCATCAGTATTAGTAAATCCAAAAAACGCAGCAGTTTCAAAGTCAGTTTCCTTAAATAAAAATAAGAAACTGAAAGATGCAGGATTATTTGCTCTATTTGTAGGGCCCGTTTTGTTAGCTTTTACACTCATTGTTCTGATTCCTTTCTTCACAGGTATTTATTATGCCTTTACAGACTGGAACGGGATCACAGGAGCGGTCAAATGGGTTGGCTTGGACAATTTCAAGTACATCTTCACCGAGGACAAGCAATTCCTATCTTCCTTTAAACTTACAACGAAATATACGGTCGTTGCCATTATCTTAACAAATGCAATTGGGTTTGGATTAGCGTTACTTGTCACCCAAATGTTGAAAACGAGAAATATTTTACGGACAGTGTTCTTTATGCCTAACTTGATTGGCGGCCTTTTATTAGGATTTATCTGGCAGTTTATTTTTGTCAAAGGCTTTGCCTCCATCGGCGCGCTTACAGGTATCCCTCTTTTCGAGTTAGCGTGGTTAGGCGATGCCAATACCGCCTTCTGGGGAATTGTGATTGTCAGTGTATGGCAAGGTGCCGGCTACATTATGATTATCTATATCGCAGCATTACAGAATGTTCCACAAGAATTAATTGAAGCAGCGAAAATTGACGGTGCAAATAGGTGGCAGATTCTTCGTCACATCACCATGCCCCTCGTCGCACCAGCTGTTACCATTTGTTTATTTTTAACAACGGCATCATCCTTTAAGGTCTTTGATGCAAACCTTTCCTTGACGAATGGCGGTCCATTTAAGTCAACGGAAATGTTAGCGCTTAATATTTACACCGAAGCATTTGTTAATAACCGCTACGGAATTGGTGAAGCAAAAGCACTTATTTTATTCCTTGTTGTCGCAGCTATTTCTGTTATTCAAGTGACATATTCGAAGAAAAAGGAGGTTGAGTCCTAATGGGAAACAGGTACACAGGAAAAACATTTATTGTTGAAATCCTTGCCATCCTGCTTGGCCTAGCCTTTTTAGTCCCTTTCTATTATGTTATAGCAAACTCCTTAAAGCCATTTGCTGAGATTTTAACTAACACTTCGGCCCTGCCGTCCGTGCTGCAGTTTGAGAACTATGTGAGCGCCTTCGAAAAACTGAACTATCTGAAGGTATTTTCAAACTCTTTAATTGTTACAGTTGTAAGTAATGTCGTTCTGGTTATCTTTTGTTCAATGGCGGCGTACATGCTGGTCCGAACAAAAAAGAAGATCAGTAACGTAATTTTCATGATTTTCGTTGCAGCGATGATTATTCCGTTTCAATCGATCATGATCCCACTTATCAAAACAGCAGGTACCTTTGGACTTTTAAATAGCGTCTGGGGTCTTGTCATTATGTACTTAGGCTTTGGATCAGGGATGACTATTTTCTTGTATCACGGTTTTATCAAAGGAATTCCGGTCGAACTTGAAGAGGCAGCAATTATCGATGGCTGTTCAAGGTTTGGCGTATTTTGGAGAATCGTTTTTCCACTATTAAAACCGATAACGGTTACGATAGTCATTTTAAACAGCTTATGGATTTGGAATGACTTTTTATTACCATCACTTGTTCTACAGGATCCGGAATTAAAAACGATTCCATTAGCAACGTTCTCCTTCTTTGGACAATATACAAAGCAATGGGATTTAGCACTAGCAGCATTGGTCATGGGCATCATTCCGTTGTTAATCTTCTTCTTTGCGATGCAAAAACACATTATTAAAGGGATTACCAGCGGTTCAATAAAATAAGAAAAGCGGAAGCGCCCGTTTAGCGGCGTATGGACTGGAGCGCTTCGACTGAGATATAGGAAACACGAAGAGCGGAACGATTCGATGTTGACTTATCGTAGGGAGAAGAGCGAAGTCCAATAGCCGCTGGGCGCTGGAGCTAGACAGTTATCTAAGTATTGTGGGAACAACCTCTTCTATCTAATTGACAGTTAGCAGAGACTAATATAAAAATAGATTTTACAAACAGGAGGGAATTTTAATGGGGTTCAAAAAGTATTCTTTACTAGCAGGTGTACTATCCGCTTCACTTCTATTAGCAACAGCTTGTTCTAGCGACAGTGCATCGAGTGATAAAAAAAGCAGCGGTGGCAAAGACGGGAAAGTAGTTGTTGATCTTTTTAATGGGAAAGTTGAAATCGCTGACCAATTAAAGGCCTTAACAGACCAATATACAAAAGAACATCCAGAAGTTACTTTTAATATTGAAACAGTTGGCGGCGGCGCGGATGGTTCTGCAGCCCTAAAAGCAAAGTTTGCTTCTAATAAAGCACCAGATATCTTTGGTAATGGCGGTTATCAAGAGGCGCAAACATGGAAAGATAAATTTGAAGATTTATCCGATCAGCCTTGGGTAAAAGATGCCTATGAGAGCGCGTTACTACCTATGACAATTGATGGGAAAGTTTATGGCCAGCCTGTTAATATGGAAGGCTATGGTTTTGCTTACAATAAAAAATTATTTGCAAAAGCTGGTATTACAGAACTGCCAAAAACCTTCACGGAGTTAGAAGCTGCGTCGAAAAAACTGAAAGCTGCCGGGATTACTCCTTTCTCTGTTGGCTATGCTGAATGGTGGGTTTTAGCAAACCATGGTCTTAACGTTCCGTTCGCTTACCAACAAGCGGATGACGAAAACTTCATTAAAGGTTTAAACGAAGGTACAGCAAAAATTGAAGGCAACAAATACTTCAATGACTACTTTAAGCTTGTAGACCTAACGATTAAATATGGTAACAAAAATCCATTAACAACTGACTACAATACAGAAGTAACACAATTTGCAAACGGCGAAACAGCAATGATTCAGCAAGGTAACTGGATCCAGCCGATGCTGGATAAGTTAAGTCCTGGCATGGAAGTTGGTTTCATTCCATTGGCACTGACTGATGATGCAGCACAAGCAGATAAATTAATGGTTGACGTTCCAACAAACTGGGTAGTTCATAACAAAGCTCCTGAAGCAGATAAAAAAGCGGCAAAAGATTTCTTAAACTGGATGGTTTCATCTGAAGAAGGTAAAACAGCATTAGTTAAGGAATTCAAATACATCCCTGCTTTTAAAACAATTGAAGCAAAAGCAGAAGATATTGGACCACTAGGTGCAGAACTTCAGAAATACTCTCAAGAAGGCAAAACCTACTCTTGGCAGTTCATGAAATATCCTGATGGTGCTGGACAAGAATTTGGTGCTTCCCTTCAAGCCTATGTTGGCGGCCAAAAATCTAAAGCAGAAACAGAAAAAGCTTTAGATGCAACTTGGGCTAAACTAAAGAAGTAGTATTAAAAATCTAAGGCTCTTCTCAATCTGAGAAGAGCCTATTATCATTTAACTAGTTCTTATTCACGGTCTGGGCTATTAACCATAATTCCAGCCACTTGCATTAACCGGTCATAAAAGGCCTGTCCTGCTGGTTGCTGATCAAGCCCAATTTCTTCAAATGCTTCCTTCATACAGCGAAGCCAGCATGCAGCTCTTCTCGGTGTTACTTCAAATGGCAGGTGCCGCCCTCTCATTGCTGGGGGACCAAATTCCTGAGAATAAAGGGCTGGGCCCCCTAAAAACTGTGGAAGAAACATCCTCTGTTTGCGCTTAATTTCTTCCATTTCCCCTTCAAACAAGAGTCTTAACTCTGGGTCAGCATATACTCGTGGATAAAAGGCATTGACCAATTTATCAATTGTTTCCTGCCCGCCTATTTCCTCATAAAGTGATTTAAGTTTGTATTCCAATTTCTTCACCATCCACTTTTATTTTTTTCCCTATTTTTGATTATTATAAAGTTAAAGTGGAAAGATTTTTGTGATTGATATGACAGTAAATTTAAAAATACATAAATTTCCACGCGTTGGAAAGGTGTTTAAAACAACTTTCTAAAAAATTGTGGTATCCTAATATAATATGCTGGTTTCATATTAGTATTTAATCGGACCATTTTGGTTATAGTACAAGTGGTCTTTCAAGAGGTGTAAAGAATGAATAAGGCCTGGATTTACGTAGGCTTAACCTGTTTGTTTGAATTGATTTGGGTATACGGATTTAATGAGGCACAAACGTGGTGGCAGTGGGCAATCGTCGTTGGAGTTATTTTTTTAGACTATCATATTCTGCCTAAAGCCTGTGAGACTCTCCCTACCGGTACTGTTTATGCAATATTTGCCGGAATAGGGACAATTGGTACGGTGTTAATGGATATATATCTTTTTGGGGAAAGCTTTAATCCTGGGAAGGCTTTTTTTATCTTGACCATTGTCATTGGCGTGATCGGATTAAATCTCTCGGACAAGGAAGATGAAAAAACAGCAGTAAAGGGAGTTGCCTAATATGGGCTGGGTTTTTGTCTTTTTAGCTGCTGCAAGTGAGGTCGCCGGTGCGGCTGGACTTAAATTATACAGCCAGCAAAAAACGCTCCGAAATGGTGTTCTATATATTGGCGGGTTCGGCGCATCACTGGCTTTTTTATATGTGTCCTTTCAGTTTCTTCAACTAAGCATTGCCTATGCCGTTTGGGTCGGAATTGGGACAGCCGGTGCTGTTTTTATTAATATGTTTCTTTTTGGTGAATCAAAAAACCTTGGGCGCATCATTAGCGTCATTTTAATTATTATAGGTGTTGTCGGCTTAAAGGCACTATCATAAAACTTAAAAGGGTCAGCTCTCAGGTAAGTTAACGCGTAACTTATCGGGGACTGACCACTGCTTTTACGGTGCTACTAATTCCACTTTGATTCGATCAGGATCTTCGAAAAAAACAGCGTAATGAGATCCCCCGCCAGCAAATGGATGTTTATCTGGATATAGAATATTAACGCCTTTTTCCTTCAATTGTAATGTCATTTGATTAACCTGCTCTCTTGATACTGCCTGAAAAGCTAAATGGTTCAGGCCGACTCTAGAACGATGATACGGAATATCTAGAAAACGGTCATCCGCCTGAACAAAAACAATATAAGTCTCTCCATGTTTCCAGCTGAAACCAGACTCCCATTTTTGGTAAGGCTCATATCCTATTTCAGTTAAAAACCACCCCCAAAACTCGATAGTTTTGCTTAGGTTAGAAACATAGATTTCTAAATGGTGCAGCATTGGGCTTCTATCTCCTTTATGGCTTACCTGATTTTCCCCAATTCCTCTAAAAATGCAGGCCGTCTCATGTACTTTTGTCTTAATTCTCCGATCAGCTTATGTGAATGAATCGTTCCACAAGCATTTTTGTAGGTTTTTATGATTGAAGGGATAGTTTTTAAATCGATTTCACTTGATCGTGAGTTATTGTTTGGATTAGATGGATTCATGCTTTTCACCCCGTGTTGATTATATATATTAATTGTATCAGGTTAAAATTAAGAGCGGCCGAAAATTGGAAGCACAGATTCGCCCATAAAAACACTAGATTCGCCCATAAAAGTCCAATATTCGCTCATTGAAACCAAAGATTCGCTCATAGAACTCAAAAATTCGCCCATGGATGGGGAATGCATTTAAATAAAGTATAAATGTCCAAATATCTTAGTTTAATTTTACACAAAATATGATTTTTATTAAGCTTCTCCCACCAAATTTTAATTTTAAAAATGGATAATTAAAAATGAGTGACTATTTTTTTGTATAATAAGCAAGTCCAAACAATAGCAGAGGCAGCAGACCAGCGAATCTAAACCATCCCTCCGCACCGCCAACATAGAGCGAGATGGTTGGTATCGCAAGGGCAATCCCACTCCACAAAAAGGCTTTCCATGATTTTTTCCAAAGACCCCTAACAAATAGCAGCACGGATGCTCCAATCAATAGCCAATAGACGATTCCTACCAAGAAAAAACCCATTAAATCTCCCCCTGTAAAAATATTTTTTCTCCATTTATAATATGTCTTATTCACCAAATGGTCCTTTTACTATAGGAAATGTGCTTTACTCGGCTTATTTTTTAAAATGCCGGTCATGCAGTTATGAATATTATGATAGGATTATTCTATGCTAGTCCACCTTATGGGTTTTCTTAAAAAAAAACGAATAATCTCTTTGCTTTCCTTCATACCATTAGGGTGAGGAGAGACTGATGTCATGAGATTAGAAGGGAGATAATGAAATGCTGCAACGTCCTTTAGCAAGTGAGTACCCAGAATACTATAAACCTTATGTGAATCTAGTTCCTGAGGGTAATCTATTAACACTTTTGAAAGAGAACTTGGTCAAAACGATTGAGCTTTTTGAGTCGCTTTCGGAAGAAGATGGCCACTTTCGCTATGCCGAAAATAAATGGAGCATCAAAGAAGTACTTGGCCATATGGCAGACACTGAAAGAATTATGAGCTACCGGCTTCTCCGTGTTGGACGGGGAGACCAGACTGCTTTGGCAGGTTTTAACGAGAATGATTTTGTCCAAGGTTCGCAAATTAATAAATTACCAATAAAAAATATTCTCGAAGACTTTATTGCCATTAGAAAAGCTAGCCTTACCTTAATTCAAAACATGCCGGAAGAGGCTTGGGCAAACATTGGCTTTGCCAATAACACTGAAGTCACGGCCCGTGCCATAGGCTACATTATCGCAGGTCACGCCCTCCACCATTATAAAATCATTATTGAACGATACGTTTCTTTATTGAAATAAGCCTTGGCATAGAAGTAAAAATGGTGTCAGGCACCACGATTAAAAGCCCGTGAGTTTAGTTTTAGCTCATGGGTTTTTATTGATTTTGGTAAAAATTCACTTGCGAACATTTGTTCTTTGTTTTATAATCAAAATATCGGTAATAATAAGAAGTGAGCATCTCTTAGGAGGCTGGCTAGCTTATTTCCTATCGAGGATAGCAAAAAAATACTTTTAAACCGAGGAGAGATTTATTATGACATTACGTTTGATTCCCTATTTAGTGATGGATGGAAATGCGAAGGAAGCGATTCAATTTTACGAAAAGGCTTTGGATGCACAGGTTCTTTTTTCTCAATCTTTCGGTGAAATGCCAGAAAACCCAGAATTTCCATTACCTGCCGAGGCCAAAGATCGTGTAGGTCACGCGACGATCAAAGTGGGAGAAACGGAAGTAATGTTTTCTGATACGTTCCCAGGGCAACCCCATCAAAGCGGAAATCAAGTAACTATCTGTATTTCAACTAACGACGCGGACCAGGCGCATAAATTTTTCGAGGCCTTACAGCAAGGTAGTCAAGTAAACATGCCGCTTCAGGAAACGTTTTTCAGCCCAGCTTATGGTAGTCTAACAGACAAGTTCGGTGTGAACTTTCAAATTTTCACTGAGGGTCGACAATAGATTTTTACATACGAGATGCATGCAAATTAGCCCGGTCCATATGCGACCGGGCTTTTTTTAGACCCATCAAATTTATAAAGGTAAGTTAAGCTGCCATGAAACGCCGAATTTATCAACGACCCAGCCAAACTTTTTGCTAAAGCCATAATTATCTAACGACATTAATAAGCCTCCACCACTAGACAAATTTTCATATAGTCGATTTATTTCCTCTTCAGTATCACAGGTGATATAAATAGAGAAGGATGGTGTAAAAGTAAATTCATGTTTTATATTACTATCAATGCACATGAATTCCTGACCTTTGAGTGTAAAGGCAGCATGCATAACACTTCCCTCTTCCCCCGGTCCGTTTGCCCCATAACGAGTAATTCTGATTATTTCTGAATCCTCAATCAATGATATGTAGTAATTCATTGCTTCTTCCGCGTTTCCTTGAAACATTAAGAATGGTGTAACTTTTGACATAGTAATCCTCCTTCTTTTTTATAAATTATTGTTTAGGATTGATTTTTATTTCAATTGGCAACACATAACATTATTGACAAATTAGCAAAAAAACTAATCAAAACGTTTGATTAGTTTTTTCAACCCATTTTAGTACGGGAAACAGCAGGCTGATATTTTCTCATCGGGGCCTTTTCTAGCACCTCTTGCAGATAGAGGTTTCCATTCGGACTTGTTTTCTTGAGCAACTCTAACAAGTATGTAATATCATCTAGAGCTCTATGTGTTTGGTAATTTGTGATGTTATGCGCTTGTAATAGGGTTAATAGTTTCCCATTTGGAAAGCCGTAATTTTTCCAAGGGATGTTTCTCATTGTGCAATACCACTTCAGGTCGTTGACTTCCGGATACATGTGATAGAGAAAGCTTCGATCAAAGGAAGCATTATGGGCAAAAACCGAATCGGCACGATGGAAATAGGTTTTTATTTTTACATCATAAAAGCTTTTCCCTTGAACTAACTCATAAGGGATTCCGTGAACTCGATAGGCTGTGTCATAATTATTTCTTGCCGAACGGGAAAGCGGCTCACGCAAAAAGGAGTCTTCATCAATAATATCGATAACCTCGCCGGTATCTGCTCGATAGGAAAATAACTTTAATGCGAGCTCGATTACTTCATCCTTGGTAGGACCTAAACCGGTTGTCTCCACATCTAATACTAAACCCAATTTTTCTGACCTCATCTAAATGATCATCCCTTAATACTAAACTTTATCCCATTATACCAAAGCTTGCCATAGGACTCTATCTCCAAAATGTACCTTAATGAGAATATTACAGGGGCGGAACGTTAGAGAGTGACCATGACCGATACTTTTCGATGAGTACGGGCACTGTGGTCCTCTCAGAGTGACCGTGGCCGATTTTTTTCGATGAATTCGGGCACTCTGATCTCCCAGAGTGACCGTAGCCGATACTTTTCGATGAGTACGGGCACTGTGGTCCTCTCAGAGTGACCGTGGCCGATTTTTTTCGATAAGTTCGGGCACTGTGATCCTCTCAGAGTGACCGTGACCGATTTTTTTCGATGAGTACGGGACTGTGATCCTCTCAGAGTGACCGCGACCGATATTATTCGATGAGTACTGGCACTGTGGTCCACTCTTAGTTACTGTCCTCGGCTTTTTTCCTCCAGCATGGACACTACTGACCCTCTCATCTATTAGTCCTCCAGCCCAATCCCCAAAAGAAATGCCTTAATAATTATCATAAGACTTTCATTCAAATCCAACGACATCTTGAATCCGCCTTTTTGCTCTAGAGCAGAAAATCCATGTAAAATACTACGTAAGCCCCGGACAGCATGCAAAGCACGCTCTCCTTCTAAATGATATACCTGCAAAACGCGAACGGAAAGGTCAACGATTTTCGCCCCTGCTTGCTGCACATCCACATCTTCCGGGTCAGGGGCAAGTAAGGTCGCCTCATAAATACCTGGGTGCTTTCGGGAAAAATCCACATAGGCCTGGCTAACTGCCAGCACAGCTTCGGTGCCTGACACCCCAATTGCTGCATCTGTCATCACTTCATAAAGCTTATCGATTCCGTAAATTGCCAATTTCTTTCTTAATCCAGTGAGTCCATCAAAATGATTATATAAAGAAGGAGAACGTATCCCCAGCTTCTTTGCTAAGTTGGCCAAGGTAACTTCCTGCACCCCATGTTGGTCGGCAATCTCTCCTGCTGCTTCGATAATAAAAGATATTTCGAGACCGATTTTTGGTCTTGGTGACATATAATTACTCCCTATCCTATTTTTCGTTCCAGATTTTTGATTGCATGCTGCATTGAGTTTACAGGATTTATCACGATCTCTCCGTGGCCGACTGCAAGCAATTCAGGCCGATAACTCACTAATTTCCGGGCACTGGACAAGGCGGTTTCCTTACTCCACGTACCAAAAGCCGGGAATGGAAACCAAGCTCTAATATCCCCTGCAACAGCCATTCCACCTCGTGTTTGAAAGGAATCACCTGCTATCAACGCCTTGGTCCGCAAATCTAAAAATGACATGGAGCCTGGTGTATGTCCTGGCGTTTCGATCGCTGTTAACGAACCAATCAGGTCGCCTTCTTTCAATAATAGATTGGCCCGCGTTTTTAATTTTTTCGGTACACCGCCTTTAATCGGGGTTTGCGCCTCCTGAGGATCAAGCGACCGATCGCCATTCATTAGTCTATGGTCTCGCTTCGAAATATAAACCGGTACATCTGGCAGCGAGTCTTTTATAGAATCCAACGCCCCGACATGATCCTCATGAGCATGCGTCAACACAATTTTGGTAATCGGCTTTCCAATCGATTCGGCCGCCTTCATAATGCCTTTGGCACAAAAGCCAAGCGCTGCATCAATTAACGTTAACCCGTCCTCTTCCTCCACCAAATAGCAGTTGACCGGAAAAACATTCGCCATGAATGTAACTTGATACAAGTACCCATTTTTGATCATCCTCATAGTGACACATCCCCTTTAACTAATATCATTAGTTTTATAATAACTAATTGCATTAGTTTTATCAAGTTCTTTTTTGGAAAAAATTACAATCCCCTTATGAATTCATATATTCATCTTTTTTGCCAAAAGATACTAACATGACTACCACTTAATTAAGTTGACACTTAATTAAGTGTGCGCTAAAATAACAATATGATTGAAAAAGTCCTTCATGCGTTAGCAGAACCTAGACGTCGAGATATACTCTATCTCGTTCGTGATGGAGAAATGACCTCCAGCGCGATTGCCTCACATTTTGACATTTCAGCTCCAGCAGTTTCTCAGCATCTCAAAGTTCTCGAACAATCCGGCCTAGTTATAGTTCGGAGAGACGGAACGAAACGGTACTACGGTATTAGAAGGGACGGTTTTTCTGAATTAAAGCAGTATATTGACCGTTTTTGGGATGATAGTTTACTTCGTTTGAAAGAAGCTGCCGAAGAGGAAGAAAGGAGAAAAAATGAATCAGACCAATAATGAAATCATCACAAAAGAAATATTTATTGAAGCCCGTCCGGAAACATTATTTTCGTTCTTTACTGATGCGGACAAAATGGTTCGCTGGATGGGGAGACATATCTTGCTCGAGCCAAAAATCGGTGGTAAATATCGAATTGATGTGAATGGCAGCGATATAGCCATGGGCGAATATGTAGAAATTGTTCCTTATGAAAAAATCGTCATGTCTTGGGGGTGGGAAAAATCAAAGCTCGTGCCACCTGGTTCAAGTAAGGTCGAATTCAAACTGACTCCGAAAGAAAATGGCACAAATTTAGTTTTAACCCATTATGACTTGCCAGTTGAAGAAGTCCCATCGCACCAACAAGGATGGTCCCATTACATGCCGCGCATTAAAGATTTTGCAGAAGGCAATGATCCGGGTGTAGACCCATGGTCCGAAATAGCCATGCATTAATTTAAATAAAAAATAAATAACCTTTTCTATTGAATAATATATTGGAGGAATAAAAAATGACTAAAACAATTCATCAAGAAGTAGTTTTCAATGCCGGCCCTGGACTTATATATGAAGCACTCACAGATTCGAAACAATTCAGCGAAATGACGGGAGGTGCACCTACAGAAATCAGTCCTGATGCTGGTGGTACTTTTTCGTGTTTTGGCGGCATGATTCTTGGAAGAAACATTGAACTAGTTCCAAGTGTGCGAATAGTACAAGCTTGGCGAGTAGCGAATTGGCCAGAGGGTGTTTACTCTATTGCTAAGTTTGAGCTAAAAGAACAAGACTCAAAAACCCTTTTGGTTTTCGACCACATTGGTTTTCCTGAGGCTGAAGGAGAACATCTTGCAGCAGGATGGGGAGCGAATTACTGGAACCCTTTAGAAAAATATTTAGGTTAATTCACACGCAAAAATGCTTGGAGCATCTCCAAGCATTTTTCTTATTAATTAGTAAGTAATGGAGTTCAAGGCCCTGTTAATAAAATGTTCACAACTTTTTTACGAATATGTGAAATAGTGAACAATTTACCCTTATTTCAAAATAAGTTTGATATAGTAACAATGTAGTTAACGAACAAACAAACAAATAAAAATAAATTAACAAGGAGTGTTTCACATGGTAGTAAAGTGGTTAAGAGAAAACAAAGTTGCCGCTGGAATTTTAACAGTTCTTCGCTTATATATGGGGTATTCTTGGATTACAGCTGGGTTCCACAAATTATCAGGTGGTTTTGATGCATCTGGCTATCTAAAAGGGGCAATCGCTAATCCAGTGAAAGGTCCAGACGGCGCGATGGTTTATGGCTGGTATGTTGATTTTTTAAAGCATTTCGCCTTACCAAACGTTGATATTTTTAACACCATCGTCCCACTAGGAGAATTCTTAATCGGACTTGGACTTATTCTTGGATGCTTAACAACTGCTGCTATGTTCTTTGGACTTGTAATGAACTTTTCATTTTTCTTAGCAGGAACCGTATCACATATTCCAACAGATCTTTTCTTAGGAGCAATTATTCTTTTCTCAGGCTATAACGCTGGTCGCATCGGTCTTGACCGTTGGGTTATCCCATTCATTCGTAACACAGCATATAAAGGGAATAAAACTGTAAAACATAACGTTTAATGCAAGTAAGCAGGGGGAATGTCTTTGATAAGCTCCCTTATATCCAAAACTCTCTCTAAGAGTCTGGTGAAGGATCTTGTTCGTTTGAAATTTGTTCATAACTTTTTTACAAATATGTGAAATAGTGAACATTTTACCCTAATTTCAAAATAAGTTTGGTATATTAAAAATGTAGTTAACGAACAAACAAACAAATAAAAATAAATTAACAAGGAGTGTTTCACATGGTAGTAAAGTGGTTAAGAGAAAACAAAGTTGCCGCTGGAATTTTAACAGTTCTTCGCTTATATATGGGGTATTCTTGGATTACAGCTGGGTTCCACAAATTATCAGGCGGTTTTGATGCTTCTGGCTATTTAAAAGGGGCAATCGCTAATCCAGTGAAAGGTCCAGACGGTGCGATGGTTTATGGCTGGTATGTTGATTTCTTAAAGCATTTCGCGTTACCAAACGTTGATATTTTTAACACGATCGTCCCACTAGGTGAATTCTTAATCGGACTTGGACTTATTCTTGGATGTTTAACAACTGCTGCTATGTTCTTTGGCCTTGTGATGAACTTTTCATTTTTCTTAGCAGGAACCGTATCACATATTCCAACAGATCTTTTCCTAGGAGCGATCATCCTGTTCTCTGGTTACAATGCCGGCCGCATCGGTCTTGACCGTTGGGTTATCCCATTCATTCGCAACACAGCATTTAAAGGGAATAAAACTGTAAAACATAACGTTTAATCAAAAGGCTATGTTAAAGCTTATTGTTAATTTTGGCACCCTGTTGATTGGAGTGGAAGGCGCGAAGACTCCTGAGGGAGGACGGGGCAGGGAAGACCCCGCAGGAGCGCAGCGACGAGGAGGCTCCCCGGACCGCCAGCGGAAAGCGAAGCGCCTGGAGCGGAAATCAACAGGCAAGTTTAACAGAGCCAATCAAAAAAAAGCGACGCAGTCTTGGTCATCCTACCAGATTGCGTCGCTTTTTTTAATACTAAAAGCTTTTATCTTCTTTTAAACTTTCTTTGTTCATATACCAATTGGTTACCTGTGTAAGGATGGCAAACATGAAAAAGAAATTCATAGCCCAGACATTAATAAACGGAGCCAACCCGCCAAATTCAATCGTTTCAAGACCTTTTAGCTTCATCACAATCATCGACTCGATAAAAATAAGCACAAAACCAACAACACCAGCAATAGCCGCTCTAATCATATCGTTTCCCCCAGAAATGATTATTTTTTAATTTATGTAAGTTACGAAAGTAGCATTTTTGACAATTTCGTGAACATCTTCCCTTTATTATATTGCAAAAATGGGATTTACAACACCCTGAAAAATAAAAAAAGGCCCTCCCCCACATTTCATTGCATGTGGGTGTCAGGCACCATCTTTATCTTATTTTTTTAATAAATACTACCTTCAAGTAGTCCCCTTCTGGAAATTCTTTGACGGTTTTGAAATCGACGGGAAGTGAAAACTCTTCCAATTGTTTATACCGGCTGCCAGATTCTTTAAAGGCAGCATCGATAAAGCTCTTGAATTTATCCATCCCAAAAGCGCTGCTGTTTGTGGATGCAACAATGGTTCCGTTGTCCGCTGTAATCGCAATCGCTTCGATTAGAAGATTCTTGTAGTCCTTTTCCGCACTAAAGACAAATTTCTTGGACCGGGCAAAGCTCGGCGGATCAAGGATGACCATATCAAACTTCAGCTGTTTCTTGACAGCATATTTAAAGTACTTGAATACATCCTCAACAATAATTGCTTGTGTTTCATGGTCCACACCATTTACACTAAACTGCTCAATCGTTTTACTCTTACTCCGATTGGCCAGGTCTACACTTGTAGTTTTCGTTGCTCCCCCTAGAGCTGCAAACAAGGAAAAAGCCCCCGTATAAGAGAATGTATTTAAAACTGTCTTACCGTTTGCATACACATCTCGGATTGTGCGCCTTACATCCCGCTGGTCTAAAAACACCCCGACCATGGCGCTTTCATTTAAATATATTGCAAAGTTGACGCCATTTTCTTTGACAATAAGAGGGAACTGACCTCTTTCACCTGCGACAAAGTCATCTTCCTCGATGTATTGCCCTTTTTCATCAAAACGCTTTTTCTGATAAATGCCCTGGAATTCAACCAGTTCCTTTAAAGCTTGAACGATATAGTCTCGAAAATGATAGATACCCTTGCTGTACCAAGTTAACAGATAATAACCAGCAAAGTAATCAATCGTCAAACCACCGATTCCATCACCTTCACCATTAAACACTCGAAACGCGGTAGTTTCTGAACTTTGATAAAATGATTCTCTTTCCTTAATCGCTTCTTTTAGCATTTTCTCAAAAAAACGTTGATCAAAAGAATCATTTTCTTTTCTGCTCAACACCCAGCCAAGGCCCTTATTTTGCTTACCATAATAGCCTTTGGCAATAAATATATTTCTTTCGTCGACCAATTTAACAATGGACCCCTCTTCTACGAGGTTGTCCACATTAATGACGGCTTCCTTAGAAATAAGTGGATAGCCGCTTTTAAATTTATTTACAAACTTTGTTTTCACCTTAAGACTGACTTCTTTATTCATCGTGTCATCCCATCTGTTTTTTATCCTATATAAATATTTTAGACAATATCTTGACTTACGAATCAACTGGAGAGCAATAACGTTATCATAACATTAATTCTGCTTGTTCTAAAACAAAACCCGCTACTAATCTAGTAGCAGGTGCGATCATTATTCTTTTAATCCTTAAATGGGTACAGACCATCTCAAATAATTAGGGACATTTTAAATCTTCACAGCTTCCACACAAGTTCACCTTAATTTCTACATATGTTTTTCTTATTATTAAGTCAAGTTAATATGGAAATGGTTCAAAGAGCTCATTTCTTAAAACTTCCCATAATTTTGATTGGTGCTGACACCAATCTATTTTTTTGCCTAAAACTCTCTCCAGTATCACCTGAAAGCCAGCAGCTACTGCTAGTTTGAAGCTAAGTGATCTCGGTCAGCCGCTTTTGGTGGCTGTTCCATCCAACCATGGTCAATCATTATATTAGCTGCATCCTCGACATAAAGCCCGACATCCTTTACAAATCGTGCATACATTCCACCTATATCGTGTCTACCGTTAAGAGACATCCCGTTCCCATAAGCTCTTATTTTCATGGAAAACATGTCGATTTTATGGGCTAACATTAATTTATCTGAAAATGGTGAAATAGTAGAAGTGCTTACTAAATGATCTAAAAGAGGTAGAGCAGGCAAATTTTCTTTATTTAGATGTTGTGAACAATTTACTATATGTTTGTTTGTCATTTCTTTTCCTCTAATAAAAAATTCCTTAATTTGCTCATTCTTGGCGACCTGGCTAAAGCCAATTAATAAAGCTTTGCTTGTTACGTTATTTTCATTATTTAAGTAAAGATGTGTAATTTCTAGAGCATGGAGCGGTCTCACATTCCCTATAAAACCATTTAGATAATTTTGTTTTTTTATAAAATCGACTTTTTCTGGGGTAGGAATAAGTGGTGGCTTAATTAAATAACCCTTAGCCATTAGAGCATTATTGACCTCATTTATTAGTTTAACTGTAGAATTAAGGGTATTGATAAAGAAGTCCCTAATATCTTCTCTTGTCATTATTGGTACCGCAATTGAATAAATGCTTAGTCCTGCTTTACCCGCATACTTTAAGTAATGCAGATAAAACTCATCAGAAAATAACCTTGGGGTATTTAAGTTTACGTCCTCATCTGTAAATCCAATTGGCACAGGAAAGCTTTCTTCAATAAAGATCTTTTTTATTTCTTGTAATATGGATTCACATATATTCAGTGCGTTTTCTACAATTTTTTTGATATCTTGATCCTCAACATGTTGAAGATAGTACATAAGATAACGTTTGGACATGGAATTCCCCATATATGTGACCCAGAGTTTTCCCATTTCAGCAGATGTTAATTTTTCCTTAAATGCTCCCATAACAAATAATCCCCTTAACCTCTTATTTCTACATAGTTTTTTCCTTTAAAATAAAAACTATTCAATTAAACGGGACTTTTGGATATTTCCATCTTCACAACTTCCACATAAGTTCCACCTAAGTTCTACACATTTTTTATTTATGATAAAAGTAACTTAATTAGGAAATGGTTCGAAGAGCTCATTTCTTAAAACTTCCCATTTTGGATTGGTGCCTGACACCAATCTATTTTTTTTGCCCATAATAATGTCAGCCATCACATTATGTGACGGCTGACATTGGAAATAGTTAATGGCCTAGTTTACTCCCACTTGTGTCCAAGCAGATTTAACGGCATTGTACTGTGTGCTGCTTGAGCCATACAAATCAGCTGCAGCTGCAAGAAGAGCCGCGCGTGCGTCGCTAAAATCACTTTGTGGAGCTAAATAAACGGTGAGAGCTCGATAGTAGATTTTTTCAGCGACAGCTGTACCCAGACTTGAAATCGTTAAATAGGCTGCTTTATTGGGAATCCCGCTGTTCGTGTGAACTCCTCCATTATCCGAAGTAGTATTAACATAGCCGCTCATATTCTCTGGTTGTCCATAAAGACTAGGGTTTGATAGACTGCGGAGCGCATCGCCAGCTTTATTAGGCGTGTACACATCTTCCCCTATTAAATAATCGCCTTTATCAAGGAATACTCCGAACGTATCAGAAATGGACTCATTTAATGCACCTGACTGATACTGATACTCTAACCCAGCTGTTCTTTCTGTTACTGCATGTGTTAATTCATGGGCTACGACATCAAGCGCACCTGACAATGAACGGAAGGTAATTCCATCTCCATCCCCATATACCATTTGCGAACCATTCCAGAACGCATTGTTGTAATTCCTGCCATAGTGGACGGTTGAGCGAAGAGTCGCTCCGTTATTATCAAAACTGTTTCTATTAAACGTATTTTTATAATAATCATAGACGACACCCGCATAGAAGTGGGCATCTACATCGGCTCGCTGTGACGTTGCGTTAAAATTATTGTCAGGGTCAACAGAATAATTTCCAGGTAATCGGGATCTATTTAACGCCGTTCTTGTTTCTATGACACCCGTCATTGGCTTAGTAATATCATATAAATAGTACGTACCGCTTGAATAGTAGGTATTAAGCGTTTTCGTATCTCCTAGAACACCGACCCCAGTGCCATCAGCTACTGCATTATAGGAATTTAAAATGTTACCATTTACGGCATCCACATAGACCACCCAGTTTGCAGGATATGGCTGAATAAATTGCAGATTTGTTTTGTAAGCCAGATTAAATTCATTACCATTTTTATAAACAACTAGTTCCGCCTTTTCAACGGTATCTTCTATTTTTTTGCCAGTAGGACCTGCTTCAGCATTGGTGATGGTTTCCTCTTTGGTTACTTTTATAGATTTCCAAGACTGATCAAGGGCAGTTTCCTTGGATAGTTGTGCTTTCAGGGCCCCTTTGAAATAAGAAGATGCTTCTGGGAACACATCACCATTGACTGCTGTAACGATTCCATTTTTATCGGTATGGACCTTAAACTTCGCCCCATCCACCGGAATCCCCTGAATCGATTGAATAAAATTATAGTGAGTGCTACCTAGCCCGTCCGTCTCAACATCGAGTAAAGTTAAATCTTTAGCTGTATCTAACTGATAAAGTGCCTTATTTTCTTTTAAAAATTGCTTAATCCCATCTATGTCTTTATAAACTTTGGTCGATAGTTTCCCATGGACAAAAGATGGTACCGTTTGTCCTTTCTTCCAGTTGACCTTTGCATCCTTACCAAACTGCGACGCGTCTTTCTTAACCGTAACATTGTAAGGAATTGTCTCAGCCGCAGCTGTAATCGGTAGCACAGACCCCATTGTTAATCCCAAAGCTAGTACAAGCGAAGTTCTCTTTTTCATCTCCAACCGCCTCCTAATGATCATTCTGCACGAATTTTCAAAATAATCATAACACGATGAATCCTTTAGGATAATTGGGAAAAAGTGTGGGACATGGTGTCAGGCACCAGCGAAAATATCATCTATTCTATTAAAAATCCAACGTTAAGTTCATTTTTGCGTTGGGAAAATTTATTCGATTATTTTTTGGAGGAATAAACGGTGAAATCCTGATGGTCCAAAAGTTTCAATTTTTTATTAATAACTTCATAGTATCAAAAGGTAATTCATATGCAGTTTAAATAAATAAGAAAAAAACCGACATTTAAAAAATGACAGTTTTCGAAAAAATAGTTGAATATAGTAACTTAAACTTAGTCTCATAGCCCTTAATGATTGCATCCCGATCATCTGCTCGAGGAGGTTCCTCCATCCACCGGATAATAAATACCATTTGGTATTAGAATCCACAAAAAGAGAACATTTATTATACATATACAGGATTTGACAGAACTTTCTTCCCCTTATTCCTAATTTGCGGTTTCTCAATCTATTATCGATCTAATACTTTTATAAATATAATTTTCTCATAATAATCACAAAATAATTGGTAGGGTATACTCATGCACTGGTGTTTTTTTGCGTAAAAAAGCTGCTCTAAAAAACAGAGCAGCTTTAAAACTTATACTTCCTCACTCTTTTTCAATACACTAACCGAACGCTTAAAGAGTGGAATGAGGATAATTACACCCACAATAAAGAGTAGGGCTGACGCTTCGTACATCGCGACAAGCGAAGTTGTTTTCTTCAGCCATCCGCTCGCACTCATGGTAATCACCATGGTCCCCATAAACATCGGGTTTAAAATGCCATTGACTCGACCAATAAAAGCCTCATCTGTATTTTTCAAAATCATCGTATTAATTCCAATGTGAATACAGGGCATAAACAAGCCGCTAATAAATTGCGCGGTCAATGTCAGCCATAACTGCTCTGATAGCCCCATTACAAAAAATCCGAGAGCACTGGCGCTCATTCCAATTGCAAGCAAGATTTGCGGAGGAGTCTTTTTCGCTAACCCCATCGTGAGACCTCCACCTAAAATCATTCCTGCCCCAAACGCTGCCATCAACCATTGCAGCATCTCTTTAGGTAAACCAAGTTGTTCCGTAATGAGGAAAACGGAAAGTGGCTGCGTTAGCCCCAGTCCTAAACCTGCTGCTGCAAAACAGCCACCCAGCAAAGTCAGTGCCCGGCTGTTCCAAACATAACGGAAGCCTTCCTTCATTTCCTCCATAAGTGTGGTTTTTACAGCATTTTCCTCGTTTTCCCGGTCAGGAGGAAGCATAAATAGAATCGCTGCCGAAAGCATAAAGGCAATACCCATAATGGCAATCGCTGCACTAATGCCGTAATGCTGGTAAACAAACGTACCGATAATCGGCCCTAAAATCATAAACAAAGCAAACACCGTTTGGTACATCGACATACCCATTTGAATAAGTTCTTCCTTTACATGAAGCTTGAACAGTTTCATTCCAGAAGGCTGTGAAAACTGTGAAAGAATCGATGATACAAGTGTGGCGAAGAAAATAACTTTCCAGCCCCCAAATACTAGTGTTAACAATACAATAAAGATAGACAGCGCGCTGAGGAAGTCACACCATATCATTGTCCGTTTCGGACGCCATCTGTCAGCAAAGGTGCCTCCAATAAAGGAAAATAGAAAAATAGGCGCGAATTCTGCTACAGAAATAAGCGATACCGCAACCGGATCTTCATTTGTCTGCTCAATAACAAATAACAATATGGAGTAGTTACGTACCCAAATACCGATTTGTAAAAATAATGTCGAGAGCAAGATGGTACGTATCACTCGATTTCTAAATAAATCCCCCATGGTAATGTTTGATTTTGTTTCTTCCATAAAAAAACCTCCTTATCCATTTATCTGGACAGGAGGTACTTCAGCAAAAGGGCACAGTACACCAAGTACCTTCTACTCCCTTTTGTCTATAAAAGCCCGCACTAACCCTATCCAGAAATATGTTCGTATGATGATCCGAATTTTTTCTTTTAATAGGTTTAGTGAATCATTGGCTTTATGGTCACCCTTTCGAATATCGTAGTTTCCATACTACTTTATTCTACGCTAAGAATCAAGAGCGAAGTTTGTCATAAAATGTAAATCAATGAATTTTACCTAAACCTAAAGCTTAAAAATCTTTACTAATGCTTTCATGGACTCGGGACCGCATAACTGCGCAAAATGGTTTTTCAGCTCATGTTTTGCTTCGTCCATTTCTATTTTTCTTTGATCCACGTGGTTATTTTTTGACCAAAAGGCAAGTGTTTCGAAGGATGTACTGCTCCAGCCGTTTTTCTCGCCCGAAACGTTTGTTTTCTCCTTTGTCCCTGAAACAACAATATCCATAGACCCCTGTAATTCCAACAATGCGTTATCAAAAGCCTTTTTCTTTTCTTTGTCTTTCATGCCTGCTTTGGCCCTTAATACTCTTGTGTCTATGCCTTCTTCCTCACTAATTAAAGTAAATAATTCTAAAGCTTCTCTAGAAACAAGACCGTCATTGTAACGTTTAGCCACTGAATACTGTGACCCCAATATCGCACTTACTAAAGGGAGGAGTTCAGAGGAGATTAAAATAGACTTTTTCTTAATGAATTTTCCGTAGGCAGCTACTCCATCAACTGGGAACCTTGCACGCCACATCCATGGATCATCATCCGAACCTGAATGCCAATTCTCTTTCGGAGTGATGCTATCAAGTGATGGGTAGTTAGGTATTAGCGGTGATAATGGAAGTAAACCAACTTCCTTAATGACCTTGACTGCTTCCTCATATGTACTAATTTTATAATCTACCAAACACACCAATCTCCCTTTAATCCGATTTTCTCTTTAATTCCCTATTAGTTTAGGTAAATCCTCTACATTCTAAACTCATAGAAACCATAAAAAAATGATATAATACTAACCATTAATTATATCGTGCAAATAGTATTATCGGGGGTTTGCTAGGAATGTCAACAACAAATAGTTTTTTAGGAAAACAAGCACTTGTTATCGGCGGAAGTATTGCTGGTTTATTCGCTGCACGCATCCTGTCCGACTTTTTTGAAGAAGTGTTAATTATAGAAAAGGACCAAAAGTGCGAAAAACATTTGACCAGAACCGGAGTGCCACAAGGGTCACATGGCCACGCTCTTTTGAAAAGTGGTGAGGAGATTCTCACTGAACTTTTTCCAGGGATTATCGATGAACTGATCGCAGATGGCTCGGTAAAATCAGATTTCACCAGTGAGCTAGCCTGGAATCATCATGGGAGCTGGAAGGTGAAATTCCATGCCGGAATATCAATTATCCAGCAAAGCAGACCCTTCCTTGAATGGCATATCCAGCGCAGGCTCGAGATGATTTCAAATATAAGCTTTTTATATGGTGCCAAAGTGAAAAGGATGCTGATAAATAGTGATTCTACCAGTATCATAGGAGTAGAAATTCAAAAGGATGGAGAAGCAGCCATTCCACTTAACGCTGATTTGGTTGTGGATGCTACAGGGGCTGGGTCAAATTCAACTAATTGGCTCAGACAATTAGGTTTCGATGGTCCCCAAAAAACCGAAGTAAAAGTAAACCTTTTCTATGCCAGTCGCATCTACAGCTCGCTTTCCACCACCCAAAATAAAGACTGGGGTAATTTATTGGTTTACCCTAATCCGCCTAGACAGAATCGTGGAGGGAGTATTTCCCCAATTGAAAATCAGCGCTGGATGGTGACATTACTTGGCTATGGCGTGGAATCACCACCTAGCACGGAAGAGGAATTTATAAACTATGCCAAAAGTCTTGAACAACCTGATGTATATGAAGCAATTAAAAATGGTACACCTGAGACGGATGTCAGCGTTTATCGGTTTCCAGCCTTACGCCGCTTTCATTATGAGAAGCTACAACGTTTCCCAAATGGACTAATTGTTATTGGGGATGCCTTTTGTCGTATTGATCCTGTTTTTGGACAGGGGATGAGCATCGCTGCACTTGAGGCGATTGCTCTGAAAAAGGAACTTCAAAAAGCGTTAAATAAAAATAAGCTTTCACAAATTTCGAAAAATACTCATCGAAGCTTCAGTAAAATCATAGATGTCCCATGGTTAATCGCTTTAACTGAAGACTTTCGCTTCACCCATACCGACGGTGCAAAACCGTTTGGCCTGCCATTACTAAAGTGGTATGTAAAACGAGTGATTTTAGCCTGTGAAAGCAATCAAAAGGTATACGGAAAGCTTATCAATGTACTTCAACTGAAAGCCCATCCAATTAGCTTATTCTCATCTTCCACGTTAAAAGCAGTCCTATTCCAAGTTAAGCGGTAAACTTAAATGGTGTCAGGCACCGTTCGTGGACATTTGTCTACGAGTGGTGCCTGACACCTTTTTAGAATGGCTTGAAAATCATCAGGGCGATGATGATGAGAAAGATCACATTTTCAAGGTTTTCAAATCGAAATAGAATTTTTGATAAGCTCCAATATTCTTCGGGAATTTCTTCTCCTTTGTGCGACGCTAATAGGGCTTTAACTGGTTTTGACCTAGGTGATAAAACGAGTGGTCCAATTGCTAGTGCAGCCAAAAAGAGAAAGAGACTGGTTACATACCATCCCATCCGAAATAGGCTCGGATTGATGACCCCCATGCTCAACCCTGTGATTAATAAAAGCGTGCCGCCGACCATTACAAATATATGTAACTTATGTCTAATCCTATATGAATGTCTTAATTCGGTCATGTTCTTCCCAGATTTGACCACTGTCGTTAATATGAAACCTGGCCCCATCCCCAGGATGGCTGAAAAAATATGTATACATACAAGGATTTTATAGAAAGTAATCAATTGCTGCCAACCTCCATTCGCTCCCATCCCCATTTTATCATATTCTTATTTAATATATTAAAGTGAAATATAGTAGTTTTTGTGGCTACCATTGAATAAACAAATTTTTAAAGTTAACCCTATTTACATACAATAAAGATACAAAGGAGCTTAACTGTGAAACCTTTTGAAATATTTAATATGATTATTGATGAGGAAGCTTATGACCAGGAAGAAGTGACAGCTGATTTTACATACGAAGATCAAGATTACAGTATTACCTTTAAAAAAGGAGACCTTGAACTAGTAAATGCTTGGGTTTTCAAAAATGGCACATCCCTGCCTGCGAATTTATCCGAGAATATTATCGAACGAATAAGGGAGGATGTTAAAAACAAAATTTAGTTTTTATGATTAAAGGTATAGTAACCACAAAAGGTCATCAGAAGTTTACTCTGATGACCTTAGCTTATGCGACTAGTTAAGCGGATGATGGTGGATCATCCAGTTTCTTGATTACTTTTTAATTGAGCGAAAATTTTTTGATAGGCTGAAGCCTCTTTTACCATCCCTTTAGATTGATACATTTTGCTGATTTTTCGTACGGGAGAAGGATTTTGCGGCTGCAGCTCCATTTCCCAGAAGAAGCAATCGATCGCTTGATCGAATTGTTTAAACTCCGCATAATAATCACCCAATTCCATCATCCGATCGGGATCCTCTAATAAATTTACCATTTCACTAATTTTTCTAATCACCTCTAAATCCGGGATTACCTTTTGAATAGGGATAAGTTTTTCATGAACAGTTTTAAGATCATGCTCCTTAAGAAGGATTTCAGCAAATTGAAACACCTTTTGTTCAAATTGCTTGGTCTTTTCAGTATGTGGCAGGTGCTGTAACAATTTAATAAATTCGTCTAAATGTTCTATGACAAAGCTCGGGTCAGAATTTCCCCATATTAAAAGGAGTATAGCATCATAGGAGGCGGGCATGTCATCGATAAAATCTAATATGCATAAGGCAGCTTTCTCATACTTACCGTCTTTAAGCATTTTTTCGACTATAGATTTTGAATCAGGCAGCACTTGAAACGGATTGAGGTTGATTTGAGCTAAAATTAGCATCCATTCTTCCATCGAGACAAAACGTAAAGCAATGCTGGTATATTTTTCAATGGATTCAGCAGCTTTTAGCCTCTTTGCATTTTCTAACCACAGCAATAACTCATCTAAACCGTCTTGTTTTCTTACGATTTCTTCTAATAATATTCGTTCATCTGGATTGGTTCGATTTTTGAAGCAATGTAATTCAACATATAGAGGGTCCTTCATTTGGATTACAGGTAAACTCGAGGAATGGTAAAAATGGTTGTATGAACTAAATTCGAGAGAGGCCAAACGTTCTTGTGCAGATTTTATTGTCGGTGCAAAATCAGCTAACATTTGAATGATTTGAAAGGATTTCATAAATTTCCCGTTTCTTCTAAAGTGGAAGAAAACTTTGTCGATGATCTTAATCAGCTGTTCTTTTTGAAAAAACGAGTCAAGTGTTGTCAGAATGTAGACCATTTCCTGAAGAGAATAATGGATTTGTAATTGAGAAAAAAGGTTATTTTTATTCGGAATGGTGTTGTTTACGTGGGGAATTAATGCGCTTAAGAGCGGATGTGGGGATTCAATAATAATACCTTCATGAAATGCCTTATCTATAAATGTTCCTTCTTCAATCTGATCAAGCTTCTCCCCATATATAAGGGCATTTTTATAATAAATAAGATAATATCTTTCCTGGTCAGCGGTCATTACCTCGATTACTTTGCTTCGTGCGAATACAGCTGCCCTTATTATATTACCCTTTACATTATGTTTTTTATCTTTTATCGACATTTCAGTTGGCATAATTAGTTTTTTATCCATTCACCCTTGCCCCCTATCATAATATACACTTATTAAAGTAATTTACTTTTGTGACTTTATTATAGCATAATCGAAAAAAAGAGTTCCTTTACCAAGGTCCTCTCCTTCCGATTCGAGTCTTACCGACATTATTTTTTAAAAAGCAGATTTACTTCAACTACTAATTCCTTTAGTAATGGGAAGGTTGACTTGTGACCGAGACTGTCAACAATATTTGTGTAGTACCACGCTTGATGTTCTTTGCCGGCGTTAAATATGTTCCACACAGCATCCCCCTGCTGTTCATAATCCTTTAGGATGGAGCGAATGTTATGTAATTTATCGGCACAGGCAACCACACGAATTTCCTCTGATGCTGTCTTTAAAAACTCAATCGTATGTTCCTTTCGCTCCTTCCAGGGAAGCGATTTATCGGGTTCAGAACATCCTTCCACAATGCTAGCAATTCTTAACCCAAATTCCCGCTCAATATCTTTCAAAGTAAGATCTGTGTCTTCAACCGTATCATGCAAAATCCCCGCTGCGATAATGTCATCATCGTACCCAGCTTTCATTAACATCATTCCGACTGTAACCGGGTGCGTGATATAAGGGATGTCGGTATTCTTTCTGCATTGGTTTCGGTGACTTTTACTCGCTATCTGCAGCGCTTTTTCAACTATATTCATTTTTGGGACCTTCCTTTTCACGTTAAATAATATTAGTCATTCGGATTAATAATCGCCAAAACTTGATGGTCTTCCCATTTTCCGTTGATCTTTACATTTTTCATAGCGATTCCTTCTTTATGAAATCCGGATTTCTCTAACACTCGAATGGAACCAATATTATGAGGCATGACACCGGCTTCTATCCGGTGTAATTTCAATTCATTGAATGCATATTTCACAACCAGCTTAGCCGCTTCAGTTGTGTAGCCCTTCCCATTGTGCTTTTCATCTAAAAAATAACCGATGAACGCACTTTGAAGCGAGCCTCTTAGTACTTGAAATAGATTAATAGTACCAATTAAGAGACCATCATTTTTAAAAATTCCAAACGTATATGTCTGATCACTTTTACCATCTTCTTCATACATACGTATCCGGTTCAACTGAGTATCAACCGAATAAAAATCGTCATTTCGTTCCATCGAAAACTTTTCGAAAAAACTTCGGTTTTCGGTTTGTAATGTAAGCAGTGCATGTGCATCTTCTGTGGAAAATGGTCGAATATAGATGTTTTCACCTTTAAGGGTCGAATCTCCCTTTACCGATTTCAAATGCAGAACCATATGTTCATCATTATAATGAATTCCGTTCACTTTTAGGGCATTTTCTTCAAATCCATACACTATAAAACCTATTTGGGTATAAAGATTTTTCGCCTTTTCATTGCTTGCCATCACTGATAAATTAATTTTTTCAATCTCTTCCATCGTTTTAGCTTTATTGATCGCCTCTTCCATTAATGCCTTACCTACGCCTAGTCCTTGTTTCTTGGGCGTGACATACATCGCAAAAATATTTGCTCGATGCCGTATTTTCTCGGCACTTTCTTGAAGTAAGGTGACTACTCCGATTAGTTCTTCATCATCAAATGCACCAAACGTAAAGTTTCCTTCTATGGTAAAGTTACGGGCAACTTGGTCAATGGGATTTTCTCTTTTTATGGCATCCTCATAACTTGTTAAAAATGCCTCTGGATTTTGTTTAAGTGCTTCTAGTCTTAACTTCCAATACCTCTCTGCATCAGATGTATCTAATAATTTAATGTTCAAAATGATCCCCCCTTTAATCCATTTTGTGTTTCTCTATTTACCTAAAATTTACCCACTACAAATTGCTTCTCTTATTAATTCTATAAATATAATTCCATTCCTGTTTATTGCTCGGAAAACGTAAAAAGCCGAGATATCATCTACATCTTGGCTTTTAGGTCCTAAATTATTTTTCTTTGGCAATTTCTGTTCTATTAGGGGCAAGTGGCGGTTGCTCCAACCACTTATTTTGTTCCATTATGTTAAACCACTTTTTGGTTACGTACAAATTTTTTAGAATAATGGTTTCATACGCTGCAACGAGGTCTGATCTCATGGAAGATGCCAAACCTGTCCCATGATAGGCTTGCGCAACTTGTGACAAGAAACCTATATGATACATCATTAACTTATCGGAAAAAGGAGACACTGTTGAAGTGGTTACTTCCGTTTCCATGGAACGAGGAACTGGTAAATGATCTGCCTGCAGGATTTTTGAAAAGGTTGCGATATGCTGCTCAGCCACGTTTTGCGACTTTGTCATAAACTTCCTTACTTCTGTTGATTGAGCAACCTGACTAAATCCAACGCAAAGGGCTTTACTCATCATACTTTTCTTTAGGTTTAAAAAAATACTGATGATTTCAATGGATGCTAAACTTCTCCCTTTTCCAAAAAATCCGTCGATGAAATCATTGCTGGAGATAAACTCAGGGTTCGCGGAAGGATAAATATAAGGGTCGCGCTGGAAATGCCCTTTCTCGAGCAATAGCTCAACGGTTTGGTGGTACATCCTACTTCCATCATTTAAACATGAATCGAAAAAATGGCGTAAATCTGCTCTGACAGAAACACATAAGGATGTTGAATGACCTATAAGCCCATGCAGGGTCATGATATGTAAGTAATTTAAGCAAAATATATCAGTAAATAATCTCTTTGCACCTTTATTGATATCATATTCAGTAAATCCAATCGGAACCGGAAAGCCCTCACTCTCTAAAAAAGCAGCGGCTTGTTTTTTTTGTCCTCCGAAGGTCTGAATGGCATCCTCAAAAAAGGCCTTTATTGATTGATCATCAATAATGGAGACCATATATCTATTTACCACGTCAGTCATCGTTCCATTTATATATTGTCCCCAAAGAGAACCTATTTCGGAAGCTGTGAGTCTTAAATTTCCCTTATCCATATTTTCGCCACCTCAATTGTATTATTTACCAAATGAGCGAGGGTTATGAATTATTTTGTGTTTAAGGTAAACAAATAAAGTGATTGACAAAAACCTACATAAGTTATTGCCCGAAATGAAATGATATAAGCAAAAACAAAGAGGGTAATTACGTGAAAAAGATCCTGATTAGTTTATATATAAGCTTACTTTTCATCTCGGTAAGTGTACATCCACTGACCCCCATTCATGAAGTAAGTGCACAACACAAACCGATTCCCTCCTATGCCAAGTGGGGTGCATTAGCACTAAAGAAAACTCATGAAAAATATCCGCATGCAAAAATAATTGATTATCTCCACATCGGAAGAACGAGTGGACCACAAACCTCCACTGAAAGGTTCAAGCTTTGGTTAAAAGAAAACAATAGAGAATTCGGCGTTTTCATCACAATTGAATTTAACAAGCAGACCGAAAAGGTCCTTAAGATAACTTTTGAGGAGACAGCAAGGTAATTCCTTTTGAAGGTGGATCTAAATGCCTAGTAAGACAGGATTCTATAGGAATTTGGATATTGCTGGCTATGACCTGATTGATAAAAAATAAGAACATTATTAAAAACCAAGTAAACCACTAAGAAAAGTTTCTACTTAGTGGTTTTGTTTATAAATAGTAAGCCCTAGTGCATAATTTCCATTCTTAGGAACAAACTATATTAATCCAGTTACTATCGGAGTGAATAATATGCATAATTCATATTGGTATTATGCTTTACTGGTTCTCAGCACTTGTGTATTTTGTATTATACTATTCAAAAAAAGAAATACGCAAACTCTATTCCTATTATTAACTATGATTGGTATGGGCTATATTATTGAAACCATTATCTTTAATTTCTTAGGAAGCTATGAATACGACCCAAATTTTATCCAGTATAATACATTTTATGACAGCAATTTAGGGGCATTCGTCTCCAATACCTTTTCTTTACCCGTCGTTGCCACCTTAATAGCGATCTTGCACTTAGGGTGGATTTGGATGGTTTTCTTTTCAGGGGTATTTGTCGGGATTGAATGGTTATTTTTAAAGCTTCATATTTATACCCATAATTGGTGGAGGTTAGCATATACTGGGTTTGGACTCCCCTTTTATTTTGCGATGTCTAAAGTTTATTATAAATGGATTAAACACCCTTCAAAAGGGCTCAAACATTATTGGATGCTTTATTTAATCACTGGATCCATTTCTGCTAGTACCCATATTCTGCCGATCATCTTTTTCTCGAATCGAATATACACTCCTGGGTGGTTTGAAAATTCTGGACGGGATTCGATTGCCTTAGCAGCTATTTTCTATTTATGTGAAAGTCTGTTTTATTGTCTAATGACTAAATTTAGCTGGAAAAAGAAGTGGAGCAAATATATCTTAGCAGGATTACTTATGTTTGCGGTGAACAAAGTTCTGATCCGAGTTGGAGTCCTTCATAGTTTGGTATGGTGGGACCAGCCGTACTATGTGGGGCTATCTTTATTACTTACCCTTATTACGGGGATTGTTAATAAAAGATTGTTTAGGGTCCCCTATAAAGAGGAAGCATAAAAAAGCTGTAAAATATTTATATATTACAGCTTTTTTTGAAAGGGAAGGACAATTAGCAATTAATCATTTGGCCCAAACACTCTATTTCTGATATCCAGTGTTTCCCTCATTTCTATTCGTTTCTCTAGCGTGGTTCTCATCCCTGGTTCAAGTAATTCACATTGGGAAAGTTCACGCATTTCCTCAATGTTTTGTTTCTTAGCATGATAATTTGATTGCACTTTTGAATGGTCCATTGTGGATATGGTCGGTCAACCAAAGTATACCTCTGCCCCTCTTCAACAAAACCATCGGATTCTTTGCATCTTTATTTCCGATCGTTATCGGTAAACCAACAAAAACTTGTTTTAGAAAAATACTCATCTTAATTTCCTCCTAAAAATACTGCCAATATTTTCAATGTATGTATTTATTCATGCATCTGTAATATTGCCTCTTCGTCATGTGTCCTATATTTAATGGGCATTTTTTAGATTATTTTTATTAAATCCGCTAAGAATAATGAATACACCTTCCTGTGTTGTCATGACTTTATTAAAAAAAGCGCTTGCATTTTTTAATATGTATTCTATAATACTTGTATACAAGTATACTCGTATAACAAGAAGGTGAATCAATGACAGAATCAAAGGAATTCTTATTTCCCGCAAAATGGCTTTTAAAAGCTTCTGCTGGTGAACGTGTTACATGTGAGCTTAGAATGCGAATAATTTCCGGCCTTATTGAAAGCGGTACCACCCTATCAGAAAATAAATTAGCTGCCGACTTTGATGTGAGCCGTTCCCCTATTCGGGAAGCATTAAAAACTCTTGCGTCAGAAAATTTGATCCGTTTAGAAAGAATGGGTGCCGTTGTAATTGGTTTCACCATTAAAGAAATAGTAGAAATTTATGAAGTCCGATTAATGATAGAAACATTTGTATATGAACGGCTTGTGAAATTAGACACCAGAGAGTTAGTTAAGGAACTGAGTAAAATACTCGAGATGATGAAAATTGCCATCAAATATCATGATGCCGATGAGTTTTCATATCAGGATGTCTTATTCCATGAAACAATTATTCGAGCGATTAATCATTCCTACATCATGATGATCTGGAATAATGCAAAACCTGTAATGGAAGCTTTCATCCTATTGGCGATGCGGGCTCGCTTCGAGGAAAAATACGATGACTTTCCACGTATTGTGGACAATCATCAACTTTATATTGATGCGATCGATGCGAAAAATAGAGACCTGATGATTCTCTCTTTGCATCAAAACTTTGATGATGTTGCAGGAAAAGTAGAAGACCTTTGGAGGTCTCAACTAATGCTTTACAAAGGAGTTGTGCAGGAATAATGACAAACTATATGTTAGGGTTAGACATCGGTACAACAAGCACAAAAGCTGTTTTATTTACTGAAAAAGGCGAAGTCATCCAACAAGAGAATATCGGTTACCCACTCTATACTCCTGATATTTCGACAGCCGAACAAGACCCAGAAGAGATCTTTATGGCTGTGGTACAAGCCATTTCGAGGATCATGAAACAACATCCTCAAAAAGAGATTTCATTCATCTCATTTAGCAGTGCGATGCATAGCCTCATTGCCATGGATGAAAATGACCAACCGCTGACACCTTGTATTACTTGGGCAGATAACCGCAGTGAAGCCTGGGCACATAAAATAAAAAATGAATTAAATGGGCATGAAGTCTACAGACGAACAGGAACGCCGATTCACCCGATGTCACCATTGAGCAAAATCACTTGGATTGTGAATGAACGTCCTGAAATAGCCGAAAAAGCAAAAAAATATATCGGAATAAAGGAATATATATTTAAAAAGTTCTTTGACCAGTATGTAGTCGATTATTCCCTTGCTTCTGCCATGTGCATGATGAATCTCAAAGAATTGGATTGGGATAAGGAAGCATTAGAAATCGCCGGGATATCACGTGAGCAATTATCTAGGCTCGTGCCAACCACCGAGATTTTTACAAACTGTAATCCAGAATTAGCAAAACAAATGGGCATTGATCCTCTAACTCCCTTTGTAATTGGTGCAAGTGATGGCGTCCTTTCCAATCTTGGTGTAAATGCGATTCGAAAAGGTGAGATTGCCGTAACCATTGGGACAAGCGGGGCAATTCGAACCATCATTGACCAGCCGCAAACCGATGAGAAAGGTAGAATCTTTTGCTACGCATTAACGGAAAAACATTGGGTTATCGGCGGGCCAGTAAACAATGGCGGGATGGTCTTTCGCTGGATTAAGGATGAGTTTGCAGCTGCAGAGGTAGAAACCGCGAAAAGACTAGGAATTGATCCATATGAAGTATTAACCAAAATTGCAGAAGGTGTAAAACCGGGGTCAGATGGATTGTTATTCCATCCATATCTTGCTGGTGAACGTGCTCCCTTATGGAATCCGGACGTGCGTGGATCCTTTTTCGGCTTAACGATGGCACATAAGAAGGAACATATGATTCGATCTGCGCTCGAAGGTGTTATTTACAATTTATACACCGTATTTTTAGCATTAGTTGAATGTATGGAGGGGCCAGTGACTCGAATCCAAGCAACTGGTGGCTTCGCAAGGTCAGAAGTTTGGCGTCAAATGATGTCTGATATTTTTGACCTGGATGTAGTCGTTCCAGAAAGCTACGAAAGTTCTTGTCTCGGTGCTTGTATCTTAGGCCTATATGCTACCGGGAAAATCGAATCCTTTGAAGTCGTTTCTGAAATGATTGGCAGTACCTACAAACATACACCTAAAGAAGAGGCTGCAACAGAGTATAGACAATTATTGCCGATCTTTATTAATTTATCGAGAGTATTAGAAGAAGACTATACACGAATTGCCAACTATCAACGAAGTATTATTAGAAAAGCGTAAGTCTCCATTTAGCGGCTGCCACTAGCCGCTTGGCTGCTTACTTTCATATTGTTTTAAAATCATTATGAATTTTTTGGAGGAATTATTATGCCATTAGTCATTGTCGCCATTGGAATTATCGCATTACTTATTTTAATCATGGGCTTAAAATTAAACACTTTTGTCTCACTCATCATCGTCTCGTTCGGCGTAGCTTTAGCACTTGGAATGAAACTAGATGATGTTGTCACAACCATTGAAGCTGGATTAGGCGGAACACTTGGTCATTTAGCATTAATCTTCGGACTCGGAGCGATGCTAGGTAGGTTAATTGCAGATTCTGGGGGCGCACAACGAATTGCCATGACCCTAGTCAACAAATTTGGAGAAAAAAATATTCAGTGGGCTGTAGTCGTATCCTCATTCATCATTGGTATTGCATTATTCTTTGAAGTTGGACTCGTGTTATTAATCCCAATCGTATTTGCCATTTCAAGACAATTAAAAGTTTCTATTTTATATCTCGGGATTCCGATGGCAACAGCATTATCCGTAACACATGGTTTCTTACCGCCACACCCAGGACCAACCGTCATCGCTGGTGAATATGGTGCCAATCTTGGTGAAGTATTACTTTATGGTTTTATTATTTCGATTCCAACTGCCATTATTGCTGGACCTATTTTTACAAAGGTTGCTAAAAAAATGGTACCTGCTTCATTTACAAGAACTGGTAGTATCGCCTCTCTAGGTGAACAAAAAACATTTAAACTTGAAGACACACCAGGTTTTGGTATCAGTGTATTTACCGCCATGCTTCCTGTTATTTTAATGTCAATTTCTACAATTATTACGTTGCTTCAAAAAACAATGGGCTTTGCAGATAATACTGGACTTGCAATTATCCGTTTTATTGGCGGCGCCTCTACTGCGATGGTGATCTCCTTATTAGTTGCTATCTATACCATGGGCTTGGCAAGAAAAATTCCGATCAAAGATGTAATGGATTCTTGTACATCAGCCATTAATGCTATTGGTATGATGCTCCTCATCATCGGGGGCGGCGGTGCTTTCAAACAAGTATTGATTAATGGCGGTGTAGGTGACTACGTAGCCGAATTATTTAAAGGTACTTCCATATCACCGATTTTACTTGCATGGATTATCGCAGCAATTCTACGAATTGCCTTAGGATCTGCCACTGTTTCAGCATTAACAACTGCTGGTTTAGTTATCCCAATGTTGGGTCAATCAGATGTTAATCTTGCATTAGTCGTCCTTGCTACTGGAGCGGGTAGTTTAATCCTGTCACACGTTAACGATGCTGGTTTCTGGATGTTCAAAGAGTATTTTGGTTTAAGCATGAAAGAAACATTCGCAACATGGACATTACTTGAGACAATTATTTCCGTATGCGGATTAGCATTTATTCTATTACTAAGTTTATTCGTTTAATAATCGTGACCAGCAGCAGAAATTTTATACATCTGCTGCTGCTTAGTTATCTAAAGGGCAGGATCCCCCCTCTTATACTTAGAATCCACTAAGTATTAAAGCGGCGGATTTACTGCCTTTTATTTTTATAAAAAGGAGAAGGAAGTTAAATGGACAATACAATTGGAGTTATTGGTTTAGGTGTAATGGGCAGCAACATCGCTTTAAATATGGCGAACAATGGGGAAAAAGTAGCGGTCTATAATTACACCAGAGATTTAACAGATAAACTTTTACATAGAATTGATAATCAACAAATCGACCCGTACTATGACGTGCAAAGTTTTGTTCAGTCCTTAGAAACCCCAAGAAAGATCTTTCTTATGGTCACAGCTGGTGCGGCGATAGATTCTGTGATTTCTTCGTTAGTTCCTTTTCTTGACCAAGGTGATATGATCATGGACGGCGGCAACTCCCATTACGAAGATACTGCCCAAAGGTATGATGATTTGAAAATTAAAGGAATCGATTATTTAGGGATTGGTATTTCCGGTGGTGAAGTAGGCGCATTAAATGGCCCGTCCATCATGCCTGGCGGAGATAAAGAAGCATATGAAAAAGTTGCGCCCATACTTACAAAAATAGCTGCGCAAGTCGATGGGACCCCATGTTGCACATATATTGGTCCAAAAGGTGCAGGACATTATGTGAAAATGGTCCATAACGGAATTGAGTATGCAGATATGCAATTGATTGCCGAAGCCTATACCTTTTTAAGGGATAGGTTACAGTTATCTGTGAATGAAATTGCTGATATCTTTGGAACATGGAATCAGGGTGAACTGAAAAGTTACCTAATCGAAATCACGGCAGAAATTTTAAAGAAAAAAGATGAAAAAACCAGCTTACCACTGATCGATGTCATCCTTGATAAAGTAGGGCAAAAAGGCACAGGTAAATGGACAAGCATGCAAGCGATAGATAACGGTATCCCCCTATCAATCATTACCGAGTCATTGTTCGCCCGGTATGTATCTTCATTAAAAGAGGAACGGGTAATCGCAGAAAATATATTAGCAGGCGCAGGAATGGACCATCAGGCTTTAGATAAGGATTTATGGATTGAGTACGTTAGACAAGCATTATATATGGGGAAAGTTTGCGCCTATGCCCAAGGTTTTACACAATATAAAATGGCTTCTGATCTCTATGACTGGAATTTACCATTAGAAGAGATTGCACTTATTTTCCGGGGTGGCTGTATTATTCGGGCCGAGTTTTTAAACGTAATCAGTGAAGCCTATCAGAATCAGGTAAATCTGAAGAATTTATTAATCGCACCATTTTTCGCTGAAAAAACAAAAGAGTATCAATCAGGACTGAGGAAAATGGTATGCGAGGGTATTAATTCCGGTATCGCCTTTCCATGTTTAAGTACTTCCCTTTCTTATTTCGATAGTTACCGAAACGGCCGTTCAAATGCCAACCTTTTACAGGCACAACGGGATTATTTCGGTGCCCATACGTATGAGCGAACTGATATGGAAGGAGTCTTTCATACGGACTGGAACTAATAGATTGAGGTATGCCACCTCCTTTCCGAACCATTAAAGGCCTATGCTCGAAATTGAGTATCGGCCTTTGGTTTTCTTTTTTAAATAGAATAATCCGCAGGGATAAAGACCTTTAGTTGTTTTGGTTTTACAAACACTTCTTCCCCTGACTTTAGATCGAGGCTTCGAAATTGCTCCTTTCTTAATTCCACTTCCAGGAACTCGCCATTATCTTTTCGAATCAGTTCAAGTTGGACGGAGGCTCCGACTAAATGAATATAATTAATTTTTGCAGCAACTGAATCAAGGCTAGCCTCTCTTTCGATACTTATATCATGCGGTCGAACGTAACCGACTGCCTCGGTATTCTCTGTTGCGGAGAATTCGGGTGCATCGACTTCAAAATTACCGTGTCGTAATTTCCCTTTATGGAGGCGCCCTTTAAACAAATTAACATTCCCTAAAAAGTGATAAACAAAAGGACTGTTTGGATTTTCATATACTTCCTCTGGCGTGCCGATTTGCTCAATCTTCCCTTCATTCATCACGACAACTCGGTCGGCAACATCCAGCGCTTCCTCTTGGTCGTGCGTCACAAAAATGCTTGTAATCTGGTAGTCATCATGGAGCTTTCTAAGCCATCTGCGAAGATCTTTGCGGACTTTGGCATCTAACGCACCAAATGGTTCATCTAACAAGAGAACCTTGGGCTCAACAGCCAGTGCTCTCGCTAATGCCACCCGTTGCCGCTGGCCGCCGGACAAATGGGATGGGTACCTATCAGCAAAGGACTCTAGTTTTACTAGCTTTAGTAATTCCATGACCTTTTCTTTAATTTCGTTTTTGGAAGGACGTGTTTTTCTTGGCCGAACTTTTAATCCATAAGCCACATTTTCAAAAACAGTCATATGACGAAACAAAGCATAATGCTGGAAGACAAATCCTACTTTCCGCTCCTTTGTACTGATATGGGTCATGTCTTCTTCTCCGAACAAAATGGCTCCCTGATTCGCACCTTCTAAGCCTGCGATGATTCTTAGAAGTGATGTTTTCCCAGAACCAGATGGACCAAGAAGAGCGACGAGCTCCCCTGTTTGAATATCAAGATTAATTTGGTCGAGGGCTTGAAAGTTTCCAAATGATTTTGAGATATTTTGAATTTGAATGCTCATCTTAGTGAACTCCTTCTCCAGGTTCAAATGATTTTTTTGCTTTCCATTCAATGACATTTTTTACAACCAAGGTGATGATGGCAAAAAGTGACATTAAGGAAGCAACCGCAAATGCCGCGGAAAATTGATATTCATTGTATAAAATTTCAATATGGAGCGGCATCGTATTTGTCATTCCGCGGATATGTCCTGAAACGACTGAAACAGCTCCAAACTCCCCAATTGCTCGAGCACTACAGAGAATAATCCCATATAATAATCCCCATTTAATATTCGGCAGAGTTACCAAAAGGAATGTCTTCCAGCCGCTCGCACCCAGTGTCAAGGATGCTTCCTCATCGGCCGTCCCCTGAGTTTGCATTAATGGAATGAGTTCCCGGGCGACAAAGGGCAATGTCACTAAAAGTGTGGCAAGGGCGATTCCAGGCACTGCGAAAATAATTTTGATATTATGGTCGATTAACCATTGTCCAAATAAGCCATGCGCACTAAATAATAGAACAAATACCAATCCGGCGATGACTGGGGAGATGGCAAATGGCAGATCAATAATCGTAATCAGTAGACTTTTTCCCTTAAAATTGAACTTGGTTACGGCCCAGGCGGCTGCCACGCCAAAGATGGCATTAAGTGGCACGGTAATCAAGGTAATGACCAAAGTTAACTTGATTGCAGATAATGCATCTGGATTGCTAACGGCCTCTAGGAAAACGGCTATACCCTTATCAAAGGCTTTTATAAAAATGGCAACCAACGGTAATACCAAAAACAAACCTAAAAATGCTAATGCGAGTGTGATTAGTAACCAGCGTACAAGTCGCGGTTCTGAATTGCGGGTTGTAGTTTGAAGCGGTGTACTGGAATATTGGATTGGAACATTTCCGGCCATAGGTACCTCCTTCTGGATCAAAAAATCGATCCTTTTTTGGTTGCTAATATTGATTCGCTGATATATGGCTTAGTTTCGCTGATAAAAGGTAATATTCCGCTAATAAATTTTATATTTCGCTTTGTGACAGATGTTTGTTTGCGGAAATACCAAGTTTGTTTGTGAAACCGATAAAACCTCCTCTAACACTAGTTATCTCTAAATAAATTTCCGATTCGTCCACCACTGCAATACATTAATAATAAGTAGCATCGTAAAGGAAAAAATCAACATAACGGCTGCTATCGCTGTAGCACCGGCGTAATCATATTGTTCTAACTTGGTCATGATTAGCAGCGGAGTTATTTCTGTCTTCATCGGCATATTCCCTGCAATAAAGACGACCGAGCCATATTCCCCAAGCGCCCGGGCAAAGGCAAGCGCGAACCCCGTTAGTGCAGCTGGCAGGATTTCTGGAAAAATAACTTTTACAAATGTTTGTGATCGGTTTGCTCCTAAACTAGCTGATGCTTCTTCGATTTCTTTTTCCAAGCTTTGCAGGACGGGCTGAACGGTGCGCACCACAAAGGGCAGCCCGATAAATGTTAATGCTAATGTAATACCGAGCGGAGTAAACGCCACTTTAAAACTTAAAAACTGCCCAACCCAGCCATTTTCCGTATACAAGGTCGTTAAGGCAATCCCGGCAATCGCTGTTGGTAAGGCAAAAGGCAAATCAACTAGCCCATCAATGATTCTTCTACCAAAAAACTGATAACGTACCAGCACCCATGCGATTAGTACGCCAAAAATAACATTAATAAAAGCGGCGAAAAAGGCGGCACCAAAACTCAGTTTATAGGAGGCAACCACCCTCGGATCAGAAATGGTTTCCCAAATTTTCGGCCACTCGACGGTCATCGAATGAATAAATATCATGGATAATGGCAGAATGACAAGGATGCTTATATAAAACATCGTAAATCCGAGCGAAAGGCCGAATCCCGGCAGCACACTATTTCTTTTCACTTTTAAATTTTCTAAACGAGCCATGAGGTTGACCCCTTCCGGATAAGATACATGTAGGGCATCCCCATCACACCTGATGAAGGACACCCGTCTAACTAAACTACTTACTAAGGCTGATAAATCTGATCAAACGTCCCGCCATCATTAAAGTGCGTCTCCTGTGCTTTTTTCCATCCTCCAAAATCTTTGTCAATCGTCACTAAATTAATTTTTGGAAAGATATTTGAATACTTGTCAAGAATCGCTTGATTACGGGGGCGATAATAATTCTTTGCGATAATTTCCTGTCCTACATCACTGTATAAATAATTCAAATAGGCCTCAGCTACCTCTTTCGTTCCCTTTTTCTCGACGTTCTTATCGACCACAGCAACCGGTGGTTCAGCAAGAATACTAATGGATGGGACAACAATCTCAAATTTGTCTTTTCCTAATTCATTAAGTGTTAAGAAAGCCTCGTTCTCCCAGGCAATCAAGACATCACCAATGCCTCGTTCAACGAAAGTGGTGGTTGCTCCGCGGGCACCAGAATCTAATACTTCAACATTTTTGTACAGTTGGCTCATAAATTTCTTAATTTTTGTTTCATCCCCATTATATTTATCTTTTGCGTATGCCCAAGCTGCTAAGTAATTCCAACGGGCACCACCGGATGTCTTTGGATTTGGAGTTATGACTGAAGTTCCCTTTTTCGTTAAATCGTCCCAATCTTTAATCCCTTTTGGGTTCCCCTTTTTAACTAGAAACACAATCGTTGACGTATACGGAGTCGAGTTATCCTTCAGCTTCTTTTGCCAATCCTTCGAAAGTAAGCCGCCTAAGTTTGCAATCTCATCGATATCATATGCCAATGCCAGCGTAACAACATCTGCCTCAAGACCATCGATGACAGCACGTCCTTGTTTTCCTGAACCACCATGTGACTGTTGAATGGTTACCTTCTGACCTTTTTCCTTTTCCCAATACTTAGCGAATTCTCCGTTAAACTCTTCATATAGTTCTCGGGTTGGGTCATATGAAACATTTAATAATTGGACAGGTTCTTTTGGTTTCGCAGCCTCTTGTTTGGTTCCCCCATCTTTTTTTTCAGTGCTTTGATTACTAGACTGACTGCTGCACCCTGCTAGAATAAGGGCGATAAGAATAAGTACGGTTGTGAATTTGTAAGCTAGTTTCATTTGTGATTTCCTCCTTTTTTTAAACAAAAAAGGCTACCTATTCTTAGGACTATCGCTTAAAGGTCGGTTGTCTGCTTTTCGGAGTTAAGATAAGTCCGGTGAGCAACAATCATTTCTTGCATAGTCTAGAAAATAAGTAGCCTTCAGTAGACTGATCGGCAAAATTTTTTAAAAATAAATCCAATAATAAGTGTGGTCACTTTTTGCAAATCATCTTTGTTATTTAGATGTTTTCTTATTTAGTGCAAATCGTGTTTTCTCTGTCTTATCAATTTGAGTGATCGTACCGTCATGAACGGTTATGACCACAGAACCATACTCCATACCCTTTAGTGTCGAAAGAATATAGTTTGCTTTTGCTTGATCCACAATTGCCATATTTTTATCCTCCCTTAAATTCCTAATACCACATAGGAATACTTGGTTTTATAGTCTAAAAAAAGACCCTTTGATTCTATTCATCTACATAAACCTGAAAAAACACAAAATGACTGACAACAATGTGGACTCCACTTACTAATTGGATAGATCATGATTTGTCCCCCTTCGAATAAAAAAAGACTTATACCCTAATTAAGAGTATAAGCCTTTGGTTTTCCAATCAGCTTAATATTAAATTAATCGTTCTCTGAATCTATTTGAATTATTTACATTTTATTCTGACTTTTCCTACCTGTCAAGTGGGTTTTACAAAATAATTTCTAGTACCAGCTTTCCAAAACAATAAAGTACTAATCAAAAGTAAGTCGATACGCTTTCACAATGATGCCGTCATCCGCAGGTTCAAAATCGAATTGCGGTAGCCTTTCAAAACCAAGGCGCCCGTATAGTCCCATCGCACTTTTCATAAAATCTGCGGTATGCAGGCCGATTGAATGACAGCCTTGCACTTTCGCTCGTCGAACACATTCTGAAATCAGTGCTTTTGCCACCCCATTGCCTCGAGCTTGCGGTATCACTGCGAGCATTCGTATTTCAGGATAATCCAACTCATCTACCAATCCTTCGTAGGCATCGGTTTTTGCAGGAAACAAGGCAACACTGCCTACTATTTTCCCTTCAATTTCAGCAACAATTCGTTCCACATCCTCCTGCGCATCAGTATCCGACGAGATTGCGTGTTTAAGAGCCTTCCAATGATCTTCAGGAATATTTTGGGCATGTTCTTCATATGAGTTTACTCTTTGTTCTCGAATGAATGATAACTCATCCGCTGCAGCATTACGAATAATCATTTTAACACCTGCTTCTAGTCAGTTTTTCTCAATGTATTAAAACCTTTTCAACCTTATTCCATAGATTTGGAAAATCAATTTTCTCGTTTATATACAAATTAAAATATGAGTATTTCTATCGGTTTTATCCATTTTAGTATGTAAAACTTTTATAAGTCAATAATATTACCTGACTTTATTTAAGATTCAGAATCATTAACCCAATGAAAAAGGACATCTCCCATTTCAGAAGATGTCCTGCTTTCCCTATTTTAAGCTACCTTACGTTCCTGATAATTTTTAAGCTCATGGCCTTCCCATTTGGTAATAACAATTGCAGCCAAAGAGTTTCCGACAATGTTTACACAAGTACGAGCCATATCAAGAATACGATCAATTCCGGCAATAAATGCTAGCCCTTCTACAGGAATACCTACGCTGCCCAAAGTGGCTAGTAGAACAACAAACGATACACCTGGTACCCCAGCAATTCCTTTAGATGTTAACATCAATACAAGAACTAATGTAATTTGATGTCCAATACTCAAATGGATTCCATACATTTGCGCAATAAACAGTGCGGCAATCGCTTGGTAAAGCGTAGAGCCATCTAGATTAAAGGAATATCCTGTTGGAATTACGAAAGATGTAATCGATTTAGGACAGCCCAATTTCTCCATTTTTTCCATAATTTTTGGAAGAACGGTTTCTGAACTTGCTGTCGTGTAACCTAAAATTAATTCGTCTTTTAAATATTTAATGAGGTGGATAATATTGAATCCGGCAATTTTTGCTACTAATCCAAGGACGACAAGGATGAAGAAAAACATGGATCCGTATACAACCAGGACTAGTTTTCCCAGTGGAATTAATGAAGTAATTCCAAATTTCGAAACAGTAACACCAATTAATGCAAACACACCGAATGGAGCGAGCTTCATGATTTGGTTTGTGACATAGAACATCGCATCGGCCGTTCCTCGGAAGAAATTGATAATTGGTATCCCTTTCTCTCCAATCGCTGCCACACCAAGTCCAAACATAACAGAGAAGAAAATAATCGGTAACATTTCTCCGTTAGCTAATGATTGAATGATGTTCGTCGGAACAATATTCACAACAGTGTCAATCATAGAATGGGCCTCAGTTTTTTCGGCTGTACTTACATAGCTGTTAATATCCGTTTTAGTAAGTTTCGATTTATCAACGCCGTCTCCTGGCTGAAACACGTTCGCAGCAAGAAGTCCAACAATGATCGCAATCGTGGTAATGATTTCAAAATAAAGCAGGGTTTTCCCGCCCAGTTTTCCTAAAGACTTCATGTCACCAACACCAGCAACACCAACAATAAGGCTGGAGATAACAATTGGGACAACAATCATCTTAATTAAGCGAATAAATATATCTCCAATTGGCTGAAGGTAGCTTGCCACATGTGGATTTCCGTAAAAAACCGCACCGACAATAATACCAAGTGTCAGACCAATGAAAATCTGCCATGCTAAACTAATCTTCTTCATATGCATTTCCCCTTTTTTATAATATTAAAAAATTGATTACATAGAGGTATCAACTAAGAAGTACAATCTTTCAAATTTTTTATAAAATGAAAATTTCTATTTACTAAACAATTTAACATTATTTATTTTAATAATAATTTTCCTATTAAACAACATATATTTAAGTGGGAATTACTCTCATTTATAATATTGATATAGTAAAAACCATAGATACCAAGGCTCCGCGCCTATTAATTCATTAGTTATTTCTTTCAGAAAACCCGCCATCAAATTGACATACATACCATTTTCACATTCGAATCAGTGTAAAAAGTTGGTAACAAAACTTACACAAAAAGTCATTAGAAGTTATTCTAAAAATAAAAAAGAGAGAGGTTTGCTCCCTCTCAATTTTGGAATTTTATCGGAAAATCCCCTATTAAAGGATATTGATTCCAGTCAAAAAAATAGAGCAGGAATCTTAAATCCCTACTCCGTCTTAATGACTACCTTAAAAACTCGAGTACCTTTTTAACTGCCGCCTCTCCCTGGTCGATACAGTCTGGAATACCAACACCTTCATAGGAACCTCCAGCTAGAAATACTCCGGGTAATTCCTTAGTCAGTGATTCCTTCACACTCTTCATCCGTTCAATATGACCAACATTGTATTGCGGCATCGCTTTTTTCCATCTTGTGATGATATGGAACAATGGTTTATCGGTTATGTTCATGGTTTTATTTAAATCCCGTAATGCAACATTTATAATTTCTTCATCTGATAAATCAACCGCCGCTTGATCATTTGGTTTTCCAACATAACAGCGTAATAAGGCCCTATCCTTTGGTGTCGTACCAGGCCACTTCTTATGCGTCCATGTGCAGGCAGTTATTCTAAAGTCACTGTTTCTCGACACTAAAAAGCCTGTCCCCTCGATGTCCTGTTTAATTGCCGACTTTGGAAATGCCATGGCAACGTTGGCCACAGAATAGGATGGCATATCATCAAACGTGTGCATGAACGGATAATCAGAAAGCATTTTTTGTGCATGGAAATGTTCTGTCGCAATGACCACGCTGTCCGCCTGTTCAACCGTTCCATTAGCGAAGGTAATCGAATAGTGGTTTTGACCTCTCACAATTTTTTCAACAGGGACTCCTTTCCTAACAGTTCCCTTATCCATCCTCTTGACGACTTCTTCAATTAACGATTCCAAACCGGTTGATAAGGAGATAAACATTCCTTTTTTTGAAGGTTCTTTTTTCGCTGTTTTAGGTGGGGCTGGCATCGTTTTTTTCAAGCCAAGCACAAGGCTTCGATGTTTTTGCTCCATATAATAGAACATCGGAAACAATGACATTAAGCTTAAGCGGTCGATATCGCCTGCGTAAATTCCTGACAGTAGAGGGTCGATTAAGTTATCCACTATTTCATCCCCAAGCCTTCTTCTGAAAAACTCACCGAGGGATTGATCTGCCTTTTCCTTTCCTTTTGGTAAAATAAAATCACCTGCTGCCCGTAGTTTTCCTAGTGGGGAAAAGAGTCCTGAGAACGCAAATGGTGTAACCTGTGTTGGGATACCCATGAATGCTCCCTCAGGCATCGAATGGATCCTTCCTCTAGCGTATATATAAGATTTCCCGGCTGTATTCGCGACCACTTTGTCTTCTAAGCCGACTTCTTTAATTAATTTAAGCGCACTGGCTTTTCGAGCCAGAATGGAATCGGGACCTTTTTCAATCATAAAGCCATCCCTCTTCACCGTGTGAATCACACCGCCAAAACGGTCACTAGCTTCATATAGCTTGACTTCAAGCGGCAGTGCACTCTCCTTGATCTCCTTTTGCAGGTAGAATGCTGTTGCTAAACCTGTGATTCCTCCACCTATTATGACGACCTTCTTTTTCTCCATATCAAAAACCAGCTCCAGATAATTATTTTTAGAAAAAAATTCTATGTTGGATGAAAGTTAATTTGCTCATATTTTCACATATTTTTATAAAGGAGAGTGCGATCCATGCTCCTACATTTATCATTTTAAACTATTAAATAAAATAAAAAGTAGAAATTTACAACTTGTACTAAAATGTTCACCAATGTATTAGCCTAGCTATCTATGAATAGCTTATTGATAAAAGGACTATTCCATACCTTTTTCAAAGGAGGGATAAAAATGGGATATTATGTTAAAGTGGCACCTGAAGTGAATATATATGTTGAAGATGTAAATCGTAAAAGTAGTAAAACCATCCTCTTTGTCCATGGCTGGCCAGCCAATCATAAATTATTTGAATATCAGTTTAATGTCCTTCCTGCGATGGGATATCGGTGTATTGGGATCGATCTAAGGGGATTTGGGAAGTCAGATAGACCTTGGGAAGGGTACTCGTACAATAGACTTGCTGATGATATTCGGGAAATTGTTAAAGCACTTCGTTTACAGAGTTTCACGCTTGCAGGTCATTCTGTCGGTGGAGCGATTGTTATCAGGTATATGGAACGCCATAAGGGCTTTGGGGTATCGAAATTAGCCCTTTTTGGTGCGGCTGCCCCTAGTTTTATAAAGCGGCCAGGCTTTCCTTTTGGATTAGAGGCGAAGGATGTCAATTTACTACTGGGGCAGATTTATAACGATCGGCCGAAAATGCTCTCTGATTTCACGAACATGTTCTTCCATCAGGCGCTCACTAAACCTTTCTCGGACTGGTTCTTTCAATTAGGAATTGAAGCAGCAGGGCATTCCACTGCAGGCTTACTAAACTCCTTAAGAGATGAAACCTTATTTACAGATATCAAGAGAATTCAGATGCCTACATTGATTCTTCATGGTCAACATGATCAAATTTGTTTGCCACCTCTGGCTTCCATCTTGCACCAGGGAATTATCAACTCTAAGCTTGTTTGGTTTGAACACAGTGGTCATGGTTTGTTCTGGGAAGAGCAGAAAAAGTTTACACAGGAATTGGCTAATTTTATTGGGTAAGGTGAAATTCTCTTTGCTAGAGTGACCACATCATAAAGACAGCGCTTCTAAATATTATTAGTGGGAAGCGCTTGTTATTTCTGCTGATAGTAATCGATTAATAGAGTTAATAATTGATATTCGGATATTTTTTTTGCAAAAATTGAACCGATTGGGTAATTAGCTCTTTTAACACATCGATATCAATATCAGCGACCTTATTGATGTATACACACCCTTTTCCAGTTGTATGTTTCCCAAAGTCCTTTAGCAATTCCTCACGCTTGGTTTCACCCGGTGCAAAATACAAACTAATTTTTGCCTTTCGTGGCGAAAAGCCAACTAAAGGGGCATCTCCTTCATGGCCAGATTCATATCTATAATGATAGGAGCCGAATCCAATAATACTCAGCCCCCACATCTTTGCCTCATAACCTGTTGTTTCAGAAAATATATCTATTAGTTTATTCGCATCCTCACGTTTTTTCGGATTTTCGACATTTTCAATAAACTCGATCACACTATGATCGGTTTCTTTTGTTTTTTGCTGATAGCTCATTTTTTCACTCCTATTCTTCATATCAAATACATTATTGGTAAAAAGAACTAATTAGAGACACATGTTGGACTTTTTCAAAAAGTAATAAAAAAAGAGAGTATCACTACTCTCCTTCTTCTACAACAACAAGGTAACCATGTTGTTGCGGGCCGTCCTCGTATACTTCGCGAGAGACTATGTAATAATTTTCTTTATTCTGGTCAGTAATGACCATTTCACTCGGACTCTTGTCCACTGCTGCTGCTTCTAAGCTGAAGTATGGTAACCCCAGTTTTGAGTTATCAAATGACATGGTTATCCCCCATTTCTATCTTTTAACATGTACATTACCCATGAAAAGTATAACAAATTTCAGACATCAATGTGACCTGATCGTTTCTTTTTTATTTAATCTTATGGTAATCTCATTAAAGATAAAATCAAACGTTTCTGAAAAGAGGGATTATTATTAACGTATTATGGGATTTCGACGGCACTCTTTTTGATACCTATCCAGCACTTGTCTCAGGTTTCATCAACTTAAGCAAGCAAGACCTTGATCGCGATGAGGTTCTAAAATGGCTAAAAATTGATTCCAAAACAGCCTTTAAACATTATGGAATAGATGAGAAGCAGAGACTTGAGTATCAAACCTTACATAACTATTATTCAAAGACGGAAAGCAAGCCATTTGAGCACTTAGCGGAAGCCCTATCTTCTGTTGATCACAATATTATTGTTACGCACCGCGATAAGGAATCGACCATCTTTCTGCTTAAAAAATATCATTTAGACAAATACTTTAAAGAGATTGTTTCTGTTGAGGAACAAGGTTTTACAAGAAAACCCCACAGCTCCTCCTACGAATATGTTCTAAAAAGTCACCATATTGATTTGGTCGTCGGTGACCGTGACTTAGATTTAATTCCCGCTCGAGAATTAAATATTAAAACGTGTGCATTTCAAAATCGAAACATTGAAGCTGATTTTCATATCGACAGCTATGCCGATTTTATTACAGAAGTTCTTAACCCTCTTCAACAGAAATAGGTTGAAAGTTCTTTATTAATATTTTGAAACTTTATTGGACCTCAATCGTATATGTATACATAAGTTAGGTTTGTACGATTAAAAAATTATTATAGAATGGAAGATCTATATTGGGCTCGAATATTTTACTGATTGGACAGTATGCTTTTGAGATTTATTATTGGTTAATCTTAATATCTATTTTCAGTTCCTGGTTTCCTCAGTTTCAAGCAACAAAGATTGGTATCTGGATTGCCAAGCTTGTCGAACCATATTTAGGATTGTTCAGAAGGTTTATCCCCCCTCTGGGTCCGATTGACTTTTCCCCGATCATCGCATTATTTGTCTTTAGATTTATCAGGCAATTTGCTTTAGAAGGTCTCCGTCAATCATTGAATGTCATCGGGGCATAAAAGCTATTAAAAAAAGGAGTTGCGCTGCAGCTCCTTTTTTCTATATCATCAATATCTCCCTGATATCCTCTTCAGTAAGAGTTGACATGACTTTCTCATCAGAATCGATGATTTCTTCGATAAGATGTCTCTTTTTATCTTGCAGTTCATTCATTTTTTCCTCGATTGTCCCTCGGGCAACCAGCTTGATGACCTGGACGATATTTTTCTGGCCCATCCGGTGGGCACGATCGGCTGCTTGTTCCTCGACAGCCGGGTTCCACCACGTGTCATATAAAATAACGGTATCCGCACTCATCAAATTAAGACCAGTTCCTCCTGCTTTCAAGGAAATGAGGAACAAATCTCGTTCACCGCGATTAAAGCGCTCGCAGATTTTAACTCGTTCTTCAGATGGAGTCTGTCCATCCAGGTAAAAATAAGGCAATCCTTTCGCAGTTAACGCTCGGCCAATAAGATCAAGCATTTTCGTAAACTGTGAAAAAATTAATACTCTTCTTCCAGAAAGCTTTGATTCGTCAACAATCTGCAAGAGTTGTTCGAATTTCGCTGAATTCCCTTGATACCCATCGACAAACAAGCCTGGATGACAGCAAATCTGCCGCAAACGAGTCAAACCCGCTAGGATTTTGATTCGATTTTTTCGAATCGTGTCCTTGTCCAGATGCTTTAATGTGTCATGCCTAAGTTTCGCCAAGTAGGCTGCATACAGCTTCTTTTGTTCTGGGAGCAGTTCCACAGACTCCAGCGACTCCATTTTTTCAGGAAGTTCGGCAAGGACATCCTCCTTCAACCTGCGCAGTAAAAAAGGACGGATTCTCCGTGCAATGTTTTTCCTTGAAAGCTTACTATATTCCTTTAGCCCAAGGAACAGTTCAGGAAAGACAACATGAAAAATTGACCACAGCTCTTCCAAGGAATTTTCCACGGGTGTCCCCGTAAGTGCAAAGCGATGATTGGCCTGTAACATCTTTGCTGCACGGGCTGTTTGCGTCAACGGATTTTTAAAGGCTTGCGCTTCATCAAACAACACCGTATGAAAGGATTGCTTCTCAAACCAACTGATCTCGCGGCGCAGTAACGGGTAGGAGATGATCATTACATCGACATCCTTCCCTTCCTTCAGAAGTTTGGTTCGCTCAGCTTTTGTTCCATCAATGACAGCGGCCTTTACCTGGGGAGCAAATTTCCTGATTTCACTTAGCCAGTTATACGTCAAGGATGACGGACAAATAACGAGGGCTGGCTGGTTATTTTTACGGATATCGGACTGAACGGACATGATAAATGCGATGCTTTGAATCGTTTTTCCAAGTCCCATATCATCGGCCAGTATCCCGCCGAAGCCGTAGTATGCCAGAGTCTTCATCCATTTAAACCCATGCTTTTGATAATCTTTAAGGATGGGCTCTAAACTCGTTGGCACCTCAAACTCCAACCGGCCTGGATTGTGAAGGTGATCAAGGAACTGCCGAAAGGATTCCTCTAACTTAAACGCATCACTAACCTCAACCGTATCAAGAAGTTGAAGACTCTGCTCAATTGGTAAATCCAAACCACTGGCGAGATCCTTATTCTTGGCTAGTGGTGAGTAAAGAAAACGCTGGATTTCATCGAATTCTCTCGTCTGAAGCGAGAGCAGCGACCCATTAGGCATACGATAATATTTCCGTTTTTCCTCTAAAGCCGACAAAACTTCACGTATTTGTCTTTCAGGAATGCCGTCCATTTCAAATTTAAATTCAAGCCAATTGGTTCGTTCCTTTTTGACCCTCACCCTAACCTGCGGGAGAAATTCCCCTCTAGAAATCCGATTTCTTACAGCCGTCGTCGCATAAATTCGGACGAGCTTTTGGAGCTTTGGAACGACATAGGTCAGAAAGTCATACTCCAGTTCTTCATTATGAAGAAAATATCCACCATCTGTCTTGGCAAACGAGCTATCCTCAAAGAGCTGGAGGATTTCATCTTCCTTTTCTACATCACGGATTACTAAAGAGCCAGATGGGAGATCTCTACTTTCCAATGGATTAATGATCCAATTTTCGTAATGAAATTCGAGTCCCGCTAGCAAGCGGTTTTTGACACGATCCAAGTAGAGTTTGGCCACGAGTGGTGTGTTCATCAATTGCTTCGTAATCGTTTCTGCAATCGTAACCTGTCCTAGTTTTTTTAACCCTGGCGCCACTTTTTCCAGAAAAAACCGGATTTTCTCTTGCGGAATGGAAATTTGATTGGTCCCTGAGGCATCCAACATCTTTTTCAGATCCGATAGGCGTTTATAGTCCTGATCTTCTAGTTGTTTTACTTTCCCTTCGTATAAAACGGAATGATAGGCACTTAAGAAAATCATCCGATGCAAGTTTTTAACCTTCAGTTGATAACCGTTTCCTACCGCTTTTGTAAAATCAAACTGTAATGGCAGTGATTCGGCTGATAGGTGCAGACCTTGAAAGGTATGTCCCTCAGATTTCACCTTCACATAGGGAATTTTTATGAGCAACGGAAGCAGCCGTTCCCAAGAGGATGATGGAAGGAACAGCTTCTGATGTTGATCGGTGTCAGGCACCACATCCACATAAACCTTTTCATCCCGTAGTACTTGGATGAGCTGCTCCAAAATGGCATTGGTTTCTTTTTGAAAGCAATGGAGATTTGGATCGTATTGGAATGAGCTCGAAAGTGGGTAAGTCTTTCCCGTACTTACCCGCCCCAAAAACATTCGGATATTTTCCACCTCAGTTGATGCGACGGTCATTTCGATAGCGAATAGGTATCTTCCCTTGCCAACCTCCATGGGTTTACAGGTAAACTCGATATCAAGTACATTTCTTTTTTCAAAATGGAGTTGATGACTGCTTGAGCGGACAGGCTGATCCGTAAAAAGTGTCAGTAACCCTTCCGTCAGATCCTGGTTAGTTGAATTGGGAACCATCGGGATGGTTCCTTTCTGCTGGTGCTCGTAAATGGACAATAAAACGGCGGCAATATGCTGACAATCCTTTGTAAAAGAGGCTAACTTCGGGCAGCTGCATTCCGTTAAAATATCATCGTTGCCATCCGCTTCGATTGTCACATGGAAGACTTCCTCTCCTGTTACCGTAGCTTGACAACGGTCAGGTCGATATTGTTCAAATGTGACTTTATTCGTTTGATAAAAATAATCTCCTCGTTTGAAGGAGACAGTGCCACACATTTCTTTGATGAGTTTTTGATTTAATGGGATGTTCACGTGTCCTGCTCCTTCCTGAGTTTCTGCACCAATTAAGATATAGAACATTATAGCATACGTACTATTTTTTATAATTTACTTCAACATAGTAATAGGAAGGAATGATAAGATAGTTGAAGTAAAAAAAAGCGTCTGCCATTTATTTCTGAATGGCAGACGCTGAAATATTAAAAGCCTACGCTCATCGTATCCGGATGGGACCCAGCACGGCTATCTTGATTCAATCCATCAATTTTGTCCATATCCTCAGTGGATAATTCGAAATCAAAAATATCCGCATTTTCAATAATGCGATGTTCTTTGATTGATTTTGGAATTGTAACCACTCCATGCTGTAAATCCCAGCGTAAGATGACTTGAGCAACAGATTTATTATATTTATGCGCAAGATCTTCTAGAACCGGTTCACTTAGAAGCTGCCCTTGTTTTAAAGGCGACCATGCTTCCAGTTGAATTCCTTCATTTTTACAATAGGCAAGCAGCTCTTTTTGGGTTAAGTGCGGATGGAACTCCACCTGATTTACCATCGGTTTAATCTCTGCAGAACTGATTAAATCTTCTAAATGGTGAACCTGGAAGTTACTTACGCCAATCGCGCGCACACGCCCCTCTTTGTAAAGTTTTTCAAACGCCTTCCATGTTTCTTTATATTTTTCTTTTCCTGGCCAGTGAATTAAATAAAGATCTAAGTAATCAAGTCCAAGTTTAGTAAGACTTATTTCAAACGCCTTTAACGTGGATTCATATCCCTGTTCGGAATTCCAAAGCTTTGTCGTAATAAACAGATCCTCACGGGGAACGCCAGAATCCTTAATCGCCTGACCTACACCTTCTTCATTACCATAAATAGCGGCTGTATCAATGCTTATGTATCCGTTTTTGATAGCAGCTTTTACAGACTGAATAACCTCTTCCCCTTCGGTTACTTTAAAAACGCCTAATCCCACCCATGGCATCTTTACTCCATTGCTTAATGTAGTCGTGTCTGTCAAATTTGTTGGCATCGGTTATTCCTCCTTAAATTTGGTCGTTGTTATAATAATCACATAATTATTGAAAAAATTCCATTCTAAGGAATTTATTTATTAAAATGTAGCAGGGTGTCGTTCATTTTGGTAAAATCATGTAAAACCGTTGGAGGGACCATCATGATTCCCTATCCGTATTAAAAAAAAGGAGGTTCACATGTTTTTATCCTATCCCATTTTAGCCGCCCTTTTAGGAATGTTTATTGCCCAATTTGTAAAAATTCCGATACACTATTTTGCTTCAGGAGAATTAAGATGGAATTTGATGTTTAGCACTGGTGGTATGCCTAGTTCTCATACAGCTACAATTATTTCATTAACTACTGCTATCGGTTTAACTTCAGGACTCCATTCTAATGAATTTGCGATTTCTGTGATCGTTTCACTAATTGTCATGCATGATGCGACTGGAGTTCGAAGACATGCAGGCTATCATGCAGAGGTATTAAATACATTGTTAGCTGATTTCAATCTTTTAATTGACACCTTAAAAAACCCGAAGTTAAAGAAAACAGAGTCTAGAGAAAAGCTGAAAGAATTATTAGGGCATCAACCGGCAGAAGTATTTTTTGGATTGATCACAGGAATCATTGTTGGTGTGCTAACCTATCAGTTCTATCCGTTTAACTAGTCGTTTTGGAGTGTGTTCTAGGTTAAATTTGGCTGTTGCCATGACAGCCAAATTTTGCCGCTACTCTATCAACCTACAAGCATGGAAATTATATAATCACTGCCGCTTACGATAAGAACGCTTTGCCCCAATCCACTCATTATACCAGTGATAACCCTCAAGACATTATTACTCATCCTATATTTCCTTTTCTGTGTCCAACCATCAAGAACCATCGGGACATTTAAAAGTAGTCCGAGCCATAATGACAAATGTATACCCGCAATCAGCAAAAACGGGAAAAATAAATAGCCTAGCAAGATACCCGTACATCTTGCACATAAGGGGAGAGTATACCCCTTAATCGTAATACTCCGAGACTTCATCCGATGACAAGGAACGATATCTAGCAATCTCATTTTTTTAATTACAATCCGGTCCACAATCACAATCCGGCCCACAATCCCCATCAAAGTCCGGAATACAATCACAGTCTGGAGTCCAATCGTATTTCTTTTTTCGATGTTTCTTTTTTCCATAATAAATCAAAATAAACAGCAACAGTAGTATTCCGGCACCAATAGCAATGGCCCCGACTGTTACTGTACCTTTTACCAATAAAGTGGTACCCACGACAAAACAAATAATCATTGCAGTTAAAAAAAGAAAAAACATTCCCATCACCTTTGTCATTTAGACTTAACTTCTATCATTTATGCTACAGGACCTCACTTCTTACCATTTTTATGTTAATGTCTTTTTTAAAATATTCCCTGACACCTGACCGATCCTTACACTATAAAGAATACTATCATTCTATTTCTCCTTTGAAGAGTTTCTTTCCTTCTTCCATTTACCTTCGCATTGCTCATGAGAAAAACCGCCAAAGCCTTGTTTTGAGCCTGGCGGTTTTTTGATGTTAAGTTTCTCTGGGGCTTAATGTCCTTGTTTCAACATTTCTAAAAATGGTTCTTTTTTCTTTATTAATTCATAGTAAAGGGCTGTGCTTGTCTGAACCACTAAAAAAACAATCAATGAATACTTCATACTATAACCATGCTGATAATGTGTTAGGCCCATAAAGCCGGAGACTTTTTCCATTAATAAACCGACAATGCACCACCCAAGCACATAAATGATAAATGCCTTTCTGCCGATTTTAAATCTTTCATAAAAATAGACGAAAAAATAGCTGAATGGGGCAAACAAAAAATAGCTGAGCAAATCAAAAAGCTCATATTCGTTAGAATCATTGACCTTATAAAAATCTAGTAATCCACCGCCGATAGTGAAATCAAACAAAGTAGAGCTCGCGAATCCCCAAACTAAAAATAATATGGTAATCGATGTGGGTAATCTTTTCGGAAATAGAAAAAATGCAGTATAAGAAACAACCAGCAAAATTAAGATATAAATCTCATTTTTATCAAAATCTTCCCATAAAATCATTAAAAACTCACCACCTTCCGAGAGGCTCTCGCAAAAAACTTATAAGAAATAATCGCAATACAATTTACTATAAAAAAATAGATTCCATCATACCAATAATGCCAATGGTTATATTCAGTTATGTCAAAAAAGGTAGAGAGTATACTTACACCCGTCATTATTATTACAATAGAAACTATTAGTGTCATTTTCATCATCATCGTTTTACTCCAAAGTAGAAGATTCAACTGAATAAGGGCTAGCATTGGTATGATGACACTTCGATTAAGTAGATAGGCAGTATATTGCAAATTTTCTTGAGTACGTTTTATTAGCCTTAGTTCCTCAATGACAATCCAAGAAAAGTTAATACTAACAATTAAAATAACTAAAAAGATCAATGTATTCTCAGCCAATGTTAGTTTCTTCTTTATTACTGCAAAAAGGGATATTACCAGCCATGCTATGAAGAAAAAAACTACTAAGCCCATAAAAAGCCTCCCAAAGATTTTAATATTAGTTTAGCTATTTAATGAATATTCATACTAAAAAAAGACAGGCCTCATTTCTTGATATAAATTATTGAATTCATTGATTTCTTTCTTTTAAAATATCCTGAATGATTTCCATATGGAAAGCAGCCCATGCCTTTTCTCGAAAATGAAGGATGACACTTAAAGTTAAAATCATCAAATATGTAACCCCAAATATTGCCCAAAGTTTGCTTCCATCCTTGAAAAGGAAGTCCATCAATGGTTTGGAAAATAGAAACAAAAGCCATGGGACAGAAGAAACAAAAATCGGTATAATCCCAGATCCATTCTTTTCCTTGATCATTCGATAATTAATTAATTGCAACATGCTGCTATCAAGTGATTGATACAGTCTTTGAACCTCTTCAATTTCTATGTATTCCCTCATATGTTTGGTGGATTCACCGTTGTTTATGGCTTTGTTAAGCCGAAGGTAAACTTTATGCGCATCGCCTCGAAATGAAAACATATCTTCTTACCTTCCCTGCTATTTTTTATATTATTTTTCTCGACTGACAGGATAGTATGTAAAAAATAGAGAAATAGAAAAATGAATTATTTTTACTTGTAACAAACTAGTTGTTAAAAAGACTTATAATTACAAATAGATGTAAGGAGGATGAATTATATGAATTACAAAATTATTGAAAGAGACAGTTTCCAAGTTATCGGAATCAAGCGAGAGTTCTCATGTGCAAATGGGGAGAACTTAACGGAGATACCAAAAATGTGGGGGGATGTTCATGCAGATGGAACCAACGATTTATTACTCCAATTGAATAATGGGGAAATTAATGGGGTGCTTGGGGTATGTGTCGATAAACAAGACACGCAGCAGCAATTAATGGATTACTGGATTGCATCGGAACATAACGGTGACGCGCCAGAAGGTTTATTGAATCTCGTTATTCCACCTTCAGTGTGGGGCGTATTTGAAGTTCACGGTCCAATGCCCGAGGCAATCCAGAAAGTATGGAAACAAATACACTCTGAATGGTTTCCGTCAAGTCATTACAAGCATGCAGGCACACCTGATTTAGAAGTCTATTCCGCCGGAGATCCTTGGGGCCCCGATTACTACTCAGAAATCTGGATTCCTTTAAAATAAAAATTATTATGCTTAATCTTTTAATTAAACGTTTGGGTTTTCCAAGCAACGTCTATCAAGGGGTTCAGCGTTTTAATCAAACGTTGAGTTAGTTTTTTAGACCAAATACCTCTATTAAAATTAATGAACGATTAACATCTAGTTCATATTTTATTAATAATTTAGCGTTAAAGTACATTTAGAGGGGATGGCATGCGTGGCCATCATGGTATTTGGCGTAGGTGGAGCCGGTACCTTAGGAAGAGCACTAGTTAAACAGTAGCTCCCTTAAATATGTAAATCTTTGACTCACTTGTTTGATACATATGAAAACCCAACAGGAGTGCACCTCTTTAAGAAGGAGGTGTACCGTTTTTTATTGCCTGTTTCCGTTATTAACGTTGGTATAACTCATTAAAAATGATATTTGGTGTAAAACTACACTTGCGTATTTGTATATTTTTGATTATTTAACGACTTTTCTCTTCATTGGGCGAATTTCTGAGTTTTATGAGCAAATTTTTGGGTTTTATGGGCGAATTTTTGAGTTCAATGGGCGAATTTTAGGTTTCAATGAGCGAATCCAACTTGGGGTATCGCTTTGATCGCCGCAGGTAGTGGTAACCAAAATAAATACTGCAAAAAGCTCGGGGACATATTGTCCCCGAGCCCTCATTATTTACCGATAAATTCCTGTGTCCAGTAATTACCTTGTGATACATAACCAACACCGATATAGTTGTAGTTCGGGCTAAGGATATTCTTACGGTGACCTTCACTATTCATCCAAGCCTTGACTACTTCTTCAGGAGTTCGCTGTCCCATCGCAATGTTTTCACCAGCATATCGGTAGGTGATGCCGTATTTTTTCATCATATCAAACGGTGAACCGTATGTCGGGCTTGTATGGCTGAAGTAGCCATTTGCAGACATATCACGGGACTTCTCATGGGCCATTTTGCCAAGTGTTCCATCCACTTTAAGTGCTGGTAAACCATTTTTTGACCGTTCTTGATTGGTTAGGTCAACTACTTTTTGCTCATAAGCACTTAACGAACTTGTAGTTGGTGTTGAACTTGGTGGTGTCGCAGTTACCGGTTGTTGCTGCACAGGTTGTGGTGTCGCTGTTTGAGCAGGCTCCTGAGTTGGTACGGTTTGATTTGGTTGAGCCGGAACAGGCTGCTTTACTGTATTATGTGAAAATGAGAATCCTAAACTAGCAAGATATTTTTCGATTACACTATTAATCTCATTCATATTAGTCCCTTGGTAAACAAATACCTTTTCCTGCACGGAAGGGCTAGTAGTAGCTGCATGAGCTTTATTTAATACCGGATTTGACATCATTAACGCGGCCGCAGCTGCTACAGTTAGAATTGCTTTTTTCTTCATCATCGTTTCTTCCTCCTGTTTTGACAATTTGCCGATCTTTCGCAAATTCATCGTAACATATGATTTTCGTCATATTTGAGGAAGGATTTTACAGAAATGAAATGCAATTGGTTCTTTTGACAGCTTCAAATCTAATAATCTCCTGATACTCCAAGTCTCTAGAGTCCATTATAAAAATTGAATTTTCTTCTCACTATTAACTAGATATCGGAAAAATTACCAATAATTATAAGGCGAAATAGAGTTGACAACTCTTTAAACAACCGGCTTTTTTAACAAATATTTCAAACAAGTATCGTATTTTACATTTATTATTTATGGCAAATCACTGCGGTAATTGCTTCATTACCAGTTAATACACTTACCATATTATCGGCAGCTAAATGAGCCATACTCATTCTTGTTTTCACACTGGCACTTCCAATGTGAGGCAGTGTAACCACATTTGGCAGGGATAATAATGGATGATCAATTGGAACTGGCTCCTGTTCGAACACATCCAGCCCAGCAGCCCAAATTTCCCCATTCTTCAATGATTGAAATAAAGCATCCTCATCGACAAGACCACCTCTAGCCGTATTGATCAAGATGGCATTTCTTTTCATTAGGGACAATTCTTCTTTTCCAATTAGGTGGTATACCTCGGCGCTATAAGGCAGCAGAAGGCAGACAAAATCAGATTGCTGCAACAAATCCTTCATTTCCCTGTAGTGAATTCCCAACTTTTCATCTTTTTCCGGTTTCCGTGTCCGATTATAATAGAGAACATTCATATCAAAGCCCTTTGCCCGCTTGACGAGTGCTTCTCCAATTCTTCCTAATCCAATAATCCCTAAGGTTGCACCATAAATATCTTGTCCAGTCATCTGCATAAGGGACCATGCTCCCCATTCACCACTGCGCAGGAACTCAGATGACTCCACGACTCTACGTGCTGTCGCCATTAATAGCGCAAACGTTAAATCAGCTGTCGTTTCGGTTAACACGCCAGGAGTGTTGGTTACGACGATTCCCTTCTTTGCAGCAAAGTCAACATCGATATTATTATAGCCTACCGCTATGTTACTAATGACCTTTAACTGTTTGGCTTTACTTAGGACCTCTTCATCTATCTTTTCTGTTAGAAGACAAATAAGCCCATCCACATCTACTATTTCTTTTAGTAAAACATCCCTTGGAACAGGGACATATTCCTCGTGCCACATTCTCACCTGAAAATGATTTGAAAGTTTATCGATCATTTCATCGGGTAGCTTTCTTGTAATATATACTGTTCTTTTCAAATCGTGCTCCACCTTTCCATCTGGCGAAATTGCCATACAATCTTACGATGTAAACTTTTCTAAGAAATGTTCAATAGCAATCGAGGATGTCCCTAATGCGGGAGCATTTTTTCCTAAGGAAGACAATAATAACTCATGACTGTTATTAAGTTTGTCATTACTTCTTGATAAAATAGAATTTCGAATCGAATTCAACACCACAGGCAGAGCTTCAACAATGTCGTTTCGGATAATGACCGCTTGCGGGTTAAATGTATTTAAGATACTTGTTAATCCAATCCCAAGGTAGAAGCCAAAATTTTGTAATGCCATTAATATATCCGGATCATTTTGGTTTGCAAGATTAATTAGTTCCTGATAGGAAGTGATGGTATCGTTATTCTGAAAAGTATGTAGTAATGCTTTTTCAGAGGCGTATAATTCCCAGCACCCTCGGTTTCCACAGCTGCATTTGAGCCCATTAAAATCGATAGTCAGATGACCCATTTCTCCAGCAAAACCATTGACGCCTCGATATAAATCATTATTAATAACAATTCCGATCCCGATTCCAGTACCCACGCTAACGTAGATTATGTTTTCATAATTTTTAGCTGCCCCAAATACTTTTTCTCCATATGCGCCTGCATTGGCTTCATTTTCAATAAAAACTGGTACCTGAAATTCCTGTTCAATGAGCGATTTTAAGTCAAGTTCATAATTCCAGTCGATATTTGGAGTGAAAATAACCTTTTGCTCGGTATTGACAAGGCCTGGTATACATAAACCAATGCCGATTAACCCGTAAGGAGAATCTGGGATTTGATTAGTAAGGTCTTTAATCATCGAAAATAAAACATCCTTGTTCGTATCAAGTGAAGGTTTCTCTAGATGATGATATTGATTTAGAACAATATTTCCTTTTAAATCAGTTAATATACCATTTATAGAATCAACACCTATATCAATTCCGATAGAATATCCGGCATTTTTATTAAAAACTAACATGACAGGCTTCCTCCCGCCGCTGGACTGCCCTTGTCCGATTTCAAAAATAAGGTTCTTTTCAATTAACGTATTGACTTGAGAAGAAACAGTGGATTTATTTAATCCGGTTATTTCAGATAACCTTGCCCTTGAAACAGGAGAATTGGAAACAATTTCATTTAACAGTACCTTTTGATTCATTTTTTTCACTAACATTTGATCGGCAATAATCACAAGTTTGCACCCCGTTTGTATAATGCGTAAATTAAGTCTCGATGTTTTATAGTTATATAATCCTATTATAAATCAATATTTATCGGAAATATACATAAAACATTCTAAAAAAACTATTGATTAAAGCGCTTTAATTTTATAAGATATAATCAGATTAAAGTTAGTTTATCCAAACAACAAACTAACATGACTATACATCCACTAAAGCTACATAGTTTTAAATAACAATTTATTTCAGGAGGGAAAAAACATGGTTCAAACAAAAATGAATACCTATTTTGGAAGCGTAAACAAGGTGGCTTATGAAGGTAAGGATTCTAAAAATCCATTAGCGTTTAAATATTACAATCCTGAGGAAGTTATTGGCGGGAAAACAATGAAAGACATTTTACGTTTTTCAGTGGCTTACTGGCATACCTTTACTGCAGATGGATCCGATCCATTTGGCGCCGCTACTATGGAAAGACCTTGGAACCAATTCACTGGAATGGATTTAGCAAAAGCAAGAGTAGAAGCTTCATTTGAACTTTTTGAAAAGCTTGGTGTACCATTCTTTGCTTTCCATGATCGTGATGTTGCTCCTGAAGGCAGAACATTAAGCGAAACAAATAAAAATTTAGATATCATTGTCGAAATGATTAAAGATTACATGAAAACAAGTAACACGAAACTATTATGGAACACAGCTAATATGTTTACCAACCCTCGCTTCGTCCATGGTGCAGCTACTTCTTGCAATGCTGACGTATTTGCCTATGCAGCAGCCCAAGTGAAAAAAGGTTTAGAAACAGCCAAACTGCTTGACGCAGAAAACTATGTATTCTGGGGCGGCCGCGAAGGTTATGAAACATTATTAAATACCGACTTAAAACTTGAACTGGATAACTTAGCAAGATTTATGCATATGGCCGTTGATTATGCGAAGGAAATCGGCTATACAGGTCAATTCCTAATTGAGCCAAAACCAAAAGAGCCTACCACCCACCAATATGATACTGATGCAGCAACAACGATTGCCTTCTTAAGACAATACGGCTTAGAGAATTACTTTAAATTAAACCTTGAAGCAAACCACGCTACACTTGCTGGACATACATTTGAACATGAGTTACGTGTGGCAAGAACAAGCGGCCTTCTTGGTTCCGTTGATGCAAACCAAGGAAATCCTTTACTTGGCTGGGATACTGATGAATTCCCAACCGATTTATATTCTACAACCCTAGCAATGTATGAAATTCTACAAAACGGTGGTCTTGGCCGCGGCGGCTTAAACTTTGATGCCAAGGTAAGAAGAACATCCTTTGAAGTTGAAGATCTAGTCCATGCGCATGTAGCTGGAATGGATGCCTTTGCCCGAGGCTTAAAAGTAGCTCATAAATTAATCGAAGACCGTGTTTTTGAAAATGTGATTGCCGAACGTTACAGCAGCTTTACGAAAGGAATTGGCCTGGACATTGTTCAAGGCAGAGCCAACTTCCACACACTTGAGACATATGCCCTTAACAATGACACAATTAAAAATTTATCAGGTAAAACCGAACGCTTGAAAGCATTGTTAAACCAATACTTATTAGAAGTTTAAAAATTTTTCCTTTCTAATGGACCCTCCAACTGAAGAAGGCCAATTCATTGGATGAAATGGAATAATTTTGGACGAAAACAGCTTAAATGATTAGAACGCTATCCTTTGAAACAAACATGAAGGATAGCGTTTATTTATAACCATATGATAATAATTAGTTTTGGATCAGCCTTGTGGTTGAAGACAGCTTTAATGTCAAGTTAGGAAGCTTTGTCCATCATCAGGGTTATTGGCGACACCTTTGGTGAAAATTAAGGTATTTTTGTCTACAATAAGGGCTATTGGCGACTTTTTCGATGAATATTCAGGTCCTTTTGGCTCCAATAAGGGCTATTGGCGACACTTTCGATGAATAATCAGGTCCTTTTGGCTCCAATAAGGGCTATTGGCGACACTTTCGATGAAATTTCAGGTCCTTTTGGCTCCAATAAGGGCTATTGGCGACATTTCTGATGAAAATCCAGGTCCTTTTGGCTCCAATGGAGGCTATTGGCAACACCTTTGGTGAATTTTCAGGCATTTTTGTCCTCCAGCGGATTTTTCTAATTATAAAAGGAAGTTACATCCATAACAAAAGTTCTATACAACTCTATAAAAAGTGAGGAGATCAACATGAAATATGTAATCGGTGTAGATTTAGGGACTAGCTCTGTGAAAGTGCTTCTCGTTGACCAAGAAGGCACCGTCAATTATTCGGTTTCAAAAGACTACCTGTTAATCCAGCAGCAGCCAGGATATAGTGAACAAAATCCCGAAGATTGGGTAGAACAAACAATTGCAGCATTACAGCAGTTAGTAACTGAATCAAACATACAGCCCGACGATATTGAGGGTCTTAGTTTTTCCGGACAAATGCATGGGTTAGTCTTACTTGACGAAAAGCATCAAGTAATCAGAAACGCCATTTTATGGAACGACACTAGAACCACCCCACAATGCAAGAAAATTGATCAGCAGCTAGGCGGCAAACTGCTTGAAATAACAAAAAACCCTGCTCTAGAAGGCTTTACCTTACCAAAGATTCTTTGGGTAAAAGAGAATGAACCCGAAAACCTAGAAAATACAAACGTATTTTTACTTCCAAAAGATTACCTCCGCTATCGTTTAACAGGAAAAATACATATGGATTACTCAGATGCTGCAGGTACGCTGATGTTAGACGTTGTCAACAAATCATGGAGTGCCGATATTCTTCGCACATTTGAAATCTCTGCTGCCATATGTCCTCTATTAGTGGAAACTGAAGACCTCGTCGGAACGCTCTTACCAGAGATTGCGGAGCTCACTGGTTTATCTTCATCGACTAAAGTGTTTGCAGGTGGGGCGGACAATGCTTGCGGTGCGATTGGAGCAGGGATTTTATCCGAGGGAACGGCCCTTTGCAGTATCGGAACATCAGGTGTGTTCCTTTCATATGAGAACGATAAAAACAAAAATTACGGAGGTAAAGTTCATCTTTTCAATCACGGACAAAAAGACTCCTACTATACCATGGGTGTCACGCTTGCAGCTGGCTATAGCTTAACCTGGTTTAAGGACACCTTCGCCAAGGATCAATCATTCGACAGTCTACTAGACGAGGCCGCACAATCCACAATCGGTGCAAACGGTCTAGTCTTTACTCCATTCTTAGTAGGTGAACGCACACCCTATGCGGATGCAAAAATAAGAGGAACTTTTACTGGAATTGACGGCTCCCACAACAAAGGTGACTTTACTCGAGCGGTCATCGAAGGAATTGTTTTCTCAATTAATGAGAGTGTCGAAATCTTCCGCAACTATGGCAAGACCATTGATACCGTTATTTCTATAGGCGGTGGTGCGAAGAGTGAATTATGGCTGCAAATACAAGCCGATGTCTTTAACGCAAGAGTCGTGAAGCAACAAAATGAACAAGGCCCAGGTATGGGGGCAGCGATGATTGCGGCAGCTGGATTGAATTGGTTCACCTCTCTTCAAGAATGTGCAAAGGTCTTCATTAAAGCCGATAAGGTATATGAACCAAAACCAGAAAATGTTCAGCGCTATAAGGAATTCTATCAAGTGTACAAAGATATATATCCGCATACTGTTGCGATTAATCATCAATTATTTGATCTTCGAAAAGGGAATTAAAAAGGGATTATGATGAAGCTAACTGAAACTGTATTTGGAACCCTGCATGGAAGAAAGGTTACATCTTATACCATTACAAATGCGAATGGGATGGAATTAACCTGTATTGACTATGGATGTATTATTACGGAAATTAATGTTCCAGATAGTCATGGGAATTTAGAGAATGTTGTGTTAGGTTTTGACACTTTGCAAGAGTATATCGATCACTCCCCTTATTTCGGTTGTGTGATTGGCAGGAATGCCGGCCGGATGAAAAATGCTTCCTTCGAAATAGATGGAGAGTGCTATAACTTGTCCAAAAATGATGGAGAAAACAACCTTCATGGCGGACCGAATGGTTTTCATAACGTTATTTGGGATTCTACTGTTGAGAACAAAGAAAATGAAGTGAATATCATCTTTTCCTATACAAGCCCTGATATGGAAGAAGGCTTTCCAGGCAATCTTCATGTTACCGTCATCTATACGTTCAACGAGGATAATGAGTTATTGATTACCTACAAGGCTGTTTCTGATAAAAAAACAATCGTCAATCTAACTAACCATTCTTACTTTAATTTAAGCGGTAATTTAAAAAGAACCATTCTTGATCATGAGTTAAAGTTAAAAAGCGATGCATTCTTAGAACTAGATGCCTCTCTTCTTCCAACTGGCAAGGTTATCCCTGTGGAAGGGACAGTATTTGATTTTAGAGAAGGTCAAAAGGTAGCTCGAGGAATTAAATCTGACCATCCGCAAACGGAAATAGTTGGCGGCGGGTTTGACCACCCCTTCCTCCTTAGTGCTCAGAATCATAAGCAAATCAGTTTATATGATCGGGAAAGCGGTCGGAAACTAGAAATTGAGACAGATGAGCCCGCTGTTGTCTTTTATACTGGCAATATGTTAGGGAATGATTTTTCGATCAGAGGAAAACAAGCGGAAAAGCATTTAGGCTTATGTCTTGAAACACAGAAACCACCTGGTGACCACAATTTCCCTTCCTTAATAGTAGAAAAAGATCAAGTTTACACATCCAAGACAAAATACATTTTTCAATAGGAACACAGCGGTGCCAGCCCCAACCGCCAATTAAAATGCGGACAGTGCCTGTCACTGTCCGCATTTTATAATATCGTGAAGTAAGGCAGGATGATAATACAAATGGTCAGGAAAAAAACGGCCACTGCACCCATCTTTTGTTTTCCCTTCCATAGTGATACAGCAAATCCAATAGTATATATAGTAATACTAAAAAGACTAACGTAAATAAATAGGCTCATCCTTATTCCCTACCTTTTCATTCGTTTTGCTTGTTTCCCATAATCAATAATTTCAATACTCGGATGCACCCTTATGTCCGCATTTAGGTACGATTTTCGCCAATTGAATTTCTTAAATTCTTGAATGGTTCCAAAATACCTTCGAGCATACATGGATAAGGGAAATGGTGCACCTTTTAATTTAGTTTGGGTTTTTTTAAATAACCTTTCATTTACTTTTTTGATATGATTAGCGATTTGTTTTTTGATTATTTGCTGGTTTTTTTTCTCGATATAGTTGGTCATTGATGGGTTTGATATAATTTCAATCTTTAATGGTATCATTATGTCAATCTTTAGCCTAACGCCCTTCACGTTCATTTTTACTTTATTACTTTTTGTTTTTAAGACTCTTGCTGCGAACTGTTTATGATTATTTGAAAAAGGATCTGGTATATCCATCAATATATCCTTAATATTCGTTGTGTCATCAAGAATATTAATCGTGCGTGTTTCTTGACCGTTTAATTTCCCTATCATCACTCCATTCCTGAAGACTGCGGACCCAATAAATTGTGTATCATCAAGCTCGCCTGTTGCATTCAATTGCCCTGCCATGTATTCATCTTCGCTTTTTATTTTAGGATTCTTTGCCCTTTCAGCTGTTGTGTACATCGCCAAAAAGAGGTCAGTCTCTCTTTCCAATGTGGTAAAAAAGCGGAATAGAGTAGAATCTGGAATGAAACCATTTTCAATCCCGTGATCGACCATGAATTGAAAGTACTTATGTGGCCTTGTTTCCATTTTTGGACGATTATTTACAAAAAACTCACTTGCCTTTTCTTTTGATACTGCTAAATAACTACTCGTACGAATCTCTTTATCTTTTACGACGTCGTAAAAGCTTGTCATAAAATTTTTGTCTTTTGCCAATTCCTCGGAAACCACAATAATCTTTAATAGTTCATAACTAATATCACGGGAGATGATGGCATTGCCTGTCGCTTTTGCCGCAATGAAATCATTGGCATCAAACGAGACAATTTCTCGCGGCTTTTCTGTTGAACCGCCGCCCCCTTGCATAGTCCCTACTTCGGGATTGGCAAGTAACATGGTGACTTTGATTTTTCCGTCTTGTTTGGAGTGATCTAATCCTAGTCCGATCACATAGGCTTTATCTTCAAGTTCCGCACGATCCCAACAGCCAGTTAATGTGCTAACAATGACTAGAAGCAATAATAATCTACATACTGTTCCTGTTTTTTGCATGCTTAAATTCTCCTTTTACCAATGCGACCAACCATAAAATGATTGGAATGGTGATAAACGCCGGTCCAGAAGTATATAAAATAAACGGTTTAATACCTAGGATGACCTCAATAGCTGATTCCGGAATGGATCCAATCAATAAATAAAGCGTCGCAAGTGATGGAATCAGGAATTCAAAGTCTTTAATTTTAAATAGATGACCAAACATAAGGGCATTGATGTACAAAAATGCTGTGAAACGAATAAATGCCGCCAGTAACCATATGACGAAAAAGATGATTTCGATATTCGGAATAAAAGTTCCCAGTGAAATAAAACGAATGGCTGTGTGGAATGGATAACCAATTCCTTGTAAGGATGTATCAAACAAACAGATGTAAACCATAATAGCAACACTCAATTGCAAGCTGACATAAACTAAGGCAATCCATGTTCCTTTTCGAAATTCTTTGCTTGATTTGATGTAAGGTTTAATCATGGCAAACAGAAGAAGTTCAGAAAAAAGGGATAGATTAAGTGTGCCTTGCTTCAAAATTTCCAGTTTTCCCGAACCCCAAATTGGGAGAAGGGATTGCATACTGCTTTCTTGAGTACTTAAAAATAAGGCAAGATACAAGGAAAGTACTGCATAAAAAATGATAAGATAGGCAACCGAACCGATATGCTGAATTCCTTTTTTCGCCCCATAGGTACAAACGGCCATTAACAGGGCATAGATAATTACATTTGGTGTTGTTGGAAAATAAAACGTCTTAATGATATTTGTATATGTTCTTGAATCGAACGAAATCGAAAATGAGTTGATGACCAATATCAGAAGGCAAACAAAAAAACCAATATATCGTCCGAGTAATTTTTGAATAACCGAAAATAGATTTTTGTCTTGAAACAATGACATAGTTTTTATTAATAAAAAGAGCAGGATAAAAGAGATTCCAGCTGCTATGATTGGGATCATCCATGCTGCGTTTTGGACCTGATTATACAGTTTAGCAGGTGTGTCTTCACTTGCTTTCGCACCCACCATTAAAATAGCGATGGACACATATTCACGAATACCAAGCTTTCCAGGTTGCTGCTTCATATGATTTTTTATCCCTTTCTTTGTTTGACCATATCCTTTGGTTTTACATACCCTGGGCGAAACCTTTCTTTAAAGGGAACATGACGGATAAGTAAGTCCTTTGACGAGGAGGAATGTGGCGTCATGGGTGCAAAGTAAGGAGTGCCAAATGATTTTAAGGAAACTAAATAAAAGAGTCCAAGGATAAATAAAGAAGTGGCTCCATAAATACCGAGAAAGGCAGCTGCAAAGATAAACAAAAAGCGAGTGATCCGGATCGCAAAATTCATGCTCACATCACTGATAATAAAAGAGCTTAAGCCACTCAAGGCAATAACTATGATAACAATTGGACTAATAATATTGGCTTGAACAGCGGCTTGGCCTAAAATTAATGCACCGACAATCCCAATCGTTGGGCCAATTGGGGATGGCACACGTAATCCGGCTTCTCGAATAAGTTCAAAAGCAATTTCCATCATTAAAATTTCAATAACAGATGGAAAAGGGACTCGTTCCCTAGTTCCAGCAATGGCCATTAATAAATCAGGCGGGATCATCCCTACATGATAATTTGTAATCGCAATATAAATAGGAGAGGCAAAAACGGCGACAAATAAAGCTTGAAATCGCAAAATCCTGATAAAGTTACCATATGGTGTACGTAGGTAATGATCTTCCGGTGAATGGAACAATGCCCAAAAGGTACAAGGCAGTACAAGACAGCTTGGTGAATTTGACATTAACAAAATAACGTGACCTTCTTCAATGAATGAAGCTGCCCGGTCAGGTCGTTCCGTATATAATATCGTTGGAAATAAGGACCTCGGTCGTTCCTCAAGGTATTGCTCTAAAATACTTAAATCGAGAATACTATCGGTTTCGAGCGAAGATAACTTATCTTTTATGGTTTGAATGAGTTCATCATTTGCCAAGTCCTTTTGATAGACAAGAAACACATCGTTTCTTGATCGCTTTGTAATTATCTTAGTTTCCACGATAAGATTTTCATTTTTAATCTTTTTACGGATTAAGGCAATATTGTCAACTACCTTTTCGTTAAAAGCTTCTTTTGCTCCTTTTACAATCACTTCATTATCTGATTTTTCGATTGAACGGCCTCGAGTTTTCGTAGTTTCAAATAAATAGCATTGAGAATCGCCTTCCACAAAGAGTGCTGTGATTCCACCACAAATGAATTCAGTAATTTCTTCTATATTGGTGGACGTCTTTGCCATTGGGTATGAAACAATATCTGGAATCTTTACTAAAGGTTGCTCGTTTCCCAATAATTTTTCCAATATGCTTTCTTTAATATGCTCTAAGTCAACCATTGTACTGATGAAAATGATAAAGGCACGGCAATTTAGGGCACGAATGGTAAACTCCCGTACCTTGACATCCGTATTTTTAGGAACACTGAAAATGGACTTAAATGTCGCTAAATTTTGATCATAATTACTGCTAATATCTTGTTTTTTTAAATCAATCTCCTGTGAATTGGACTTTTCCTGAAATTGTGGTTCCGTACTTAGCTTCTTAAAAAGTGGCTTTAAGATCCTTTTCTTCAACATGAACCACCCCCAATTTTTATATAGTTTTCCAGTTATAGGGGTCTTTATGTACGAAAGATAAGAACAACCTTACTTTATTTTCACAGTTGTTCAGAAGGTAAAATAGGAGGGTCTAGTTTGATTTTTCGATTTAGAGATATTTTTGAAATGACAGAAGAGAATTCTGCCAACCCTTTGATTTCATTTGCGGGTAATTCCATAGAAACACCGTTAAAGGCAGTTTTATATTTGTGTCTTACGGTATAGGGGACTTGGTTCTTATCTAATAACTCGTGAAGTTCCTTTTGAAACGTTTGATGACTTTCTTCTACCTGCTCCTGCGCTTCCTCTATTGTTAATGGAATCCCCTTTGCTTCAGCTTCAATAACAGCTACTTTCGCTGGTTTTGTTTTAAATTCAATGATAATCGAGGTGGTTTGTTCGCTTGAGAGGTCAATTTCAGGATCTACATGAACTGAAGGGGTCATCGTTTCTTCCACCATCTTTCCTTTATCTAAAGTAAAATTGTTCTCAAAACTACTTTCCTGACATCCACTCATAATAGTAAGGATGATGCCTGCTGTCAAAATGGCTCCACTATTACACTTCATAATCTTTACGTCTCCTTTTTAAGCTGAAAGGAATTTTACCCTATAGTATTCATCCACCCTGTCGCAAAAAATAACTGCCTATCACTCAAGATCAAGAGACAGGCAGCTTTCGTTTAATACTATTTATATTACCCCGTAACCTTACTTGGGTAGGTGATTTTGATCATAAGGAAGGTGTGGCACTTTTTTAGGAGTATAGTTAATGACATCTGAAGAATATATCTCGATGGTTAACTGGTTTCCTACCGTTTTTGATTGTATTAGAATTGGTTGATTGTATTTATTTTTAAAAACAAAATCTGGTCCATTCCAACTAACGGTGGCATCCCGCCCAGGTGGAATGTATGTTACCTTTCTGCTGTGTGAGGAACGCTGAGTAACTTCTAATCCGGCATTATCTACTGCATTAAATAGGGTAGATGATACCTGACAGATTCCACCGCCAATATCCTTTGCTAATTCTCCTCTTAGGATCACTGGTGCAGGCAAGTATCCTTTTCCTGCTGTTCTTTTTCCAACAACTTTATTAAAGGAAAATATTTCACCTGGGAAAAGAACAAAATTATTAATAGCCTCGGTTGCAAGATAAATGTTATTGGTTCGTCCTTTGTTAGACGTGTTGAAGGATGTTACATATTTACCGATTTTTTCATTTTGAATATTTCCAAGTAATTCACTGTCAACTCTTGGATAAATGGCAAGTAAGGGGATCTCTATTTTAGATGAACCATTGTTAAAATAATAAGAAAAAACTTTTTCTGTGAACCTCTGACGATATAAGCGATAACCAACATGTTCGGGTATAATTTTTCCGGACTCATCTTTCATTGCATTTTTAGGCATTTTATAAACATGTTTGTCAATTTGATCCATACATTTTTTTAACTTTTCTGTATTAATAATAGGTAATCCAGGTAAGTTCATCGATAAATCAGTACAATTAACAACCGATAAAGGGTGCCCGTTGTTAGTGATTAATAAACTGTCTGGCATATTCACTTGTTGAGATAAAAATAATAGCCCAAATAACCAAGTAAAATTCATTTCCAGGATGCCTCCTTTCATTTAATATGAATCGAAATCATCCATTTCATACAATTTACGTTATTCAAGTTTATAACAAAGTAAGGTATGATTTTAATATGCTCCTTCTGCAACAGCAGTTGAAAGATTAGTCATTCGGTATTAGATAAAGAACTAGGGGGATCCACATGAAAGGGAAAATGAGACTAATCCTAACGATGCTTATTTTTGGAAGCATCGGGGTTTTTGTAAAAAAGATTGAGCTGTCTTCAAGTGAAATAGCGTTTTTAAGAGGGGTCATCGGAAGTCTATTCCTTCTTCTTGTTAGTTTCCTTGTCAAACATAAGCCATCTTATCAAGTGTTAAAAGAAAATGCGCTTCTTCTTCTATTATCAGGGGCTGCGATTGGCCTTAATTGGATTTTTTTATTTGAGTCCTATCGGTATACAACGATATCTAATGCCACCATTAGCTATTACTTTGCACCGATATTTGTGATGATCCTAGCACCATGGTTACTGAAAGAAAAACTAACAAGTGTGAAGGTTATTTGCATCGTAATGGCAATGATTGGTCTATTTTTAATCGTTAATCCTGGAGCTGGCGGTACAAGCGGTTCGCAGAACAACACCCTCGGTATTTTCTATGGCCTTTTAGCGGCCGCATTTTATGCAAGTGTAGTCTTAATGAACAAATTCATCAAAAATTTATCTGGTTTCGAAATCACGTTAGTGCAATTAATGGCAGGCGCCTTGGTTCTGTTTCCCTATGTACTGTGGCAGGGCAATCTAGACTTGGGTCGTTTAAACCCAACTTCGATTATTTTTATCTTGATCCTTGGTATTGTGCATACGGGTTTTGCTTATTTTTTATACTTTACTTCTCTCCAAGAACTCAAGGGGCAAACAATTGCTGTTCTTAGCTACATTGATCCGATTTCAGCTGTGATCATTGCCTCAATTTTCTTAAGCGAGGGCATGACATGGATTCAAATGATTGGCGGCGGCCTGGTTCTGGGCTCCACTTTCTTAAGTGAAAAACTCGAATTAAACGTTGCGAAAAAAGGGCAAACTCCCACAACTACACCGTAATAGAGGTCTGATCCCACCTGGTTTTTTTTGTTATTTCCACTTCAATAAGAAATAACAAAATAGAGCGGTTCAATAAGGACCGCTCTATTTCGAGGAATAATTTCATTGACATTCTTTTTCAATTGTTTTAAAGTAACAAAGTCAAATTAAATAACAAAATTCATTTGTTTGTGGACTTTTCTAGAGATATCTCTATTTTCGCCACACAGCTTTCATATGAGAGCTGTGTGGCTTTTTTTATGGAATGAAAGGAGTAGGAAAAATGAAAACTTGGCAATATGCACTAATTGTTTTTTTAGGCGGCTGCTGTTACGGAGTATTATCGACCTTTGTAAAGCTTGCTTACACGGCAGGTTTTACCGTGACACAGGTAACAGGAAGTCAATACTTACTTGGGACCTTGCTAATCTGGGGGGTCGCTCTTTTTTCGAAAAAGAAAAAACTTTCTCTACCTCAAATAGGTAAATTACTTTTATCAGGAATTCCTGTTGGTTTAACAGGTGTATTTTATTATCAGTCACTGCAAACCCTGGATGCTTCACTTGCGATCATCTTTTTATTTCAATTTGTATGGATTGGCTCTTTAATTGAGTGGATAGTTTATAAAAAAACACCAAGCACCGGGAAAATGGTTTCGATTGGTATTTTAATCATTGGCTCTATTTTAGCAGCCGGCATTATTACAGAAGGCGGCGTTCATATATCATGGCAGGGGATAGTTTGGGGTCTGCTTTCCGCTTTAACGTATACCGCTCTCATCTTTCTTAGCGGCTCCGTGGAAAAAGATACACCACCCGTGCAGAAAAGTGCTCTACTTTCCACTGGCGGATTGATCACTGTTTTTTTATTTTTCACGCCAACGGATTTATTCCACTTACCAGTTTTAATGGGAGTAGCACCGTATGGATTGATCCTTGGACTATTTGGCGTAGCATTGCCACCGCTCTTATTTTCTATTGGAATGAAGCATATCGGCCCAGGACTTGGAACGATATTAACAGCTTCAGAACTTCCGGTTGCGGTTATCTTGTCATCGCTCGTCTTAGCCGAAAACGTAAGTTTGTCACAATGGCTCGGAGTGGCCCTTATTTTAGGCGGAATTGTGGCGGGCAATGTTAAACTGCCCACAACTAAAGTGGAATCAGTCTCTTTAGAAAGTGAATCTTTGACATAAAATTGTCGTGGTGGGATTCCCCGCCTAACAAATTCAAAATAAAACTGGCGAACAGTGCACTGTTCGCCAGTTTTATTGCCTACTATTCTTTCTATGGGCGAATTTTTGAGATTTATGGGCGAATTCCGGGTTTTTATGGGCGAATTTTGAACCTTTATGGGCGAATATGGTGTTTCAATGAGCGAATCCTTGATCTTTATTTTATTTCATATTTTCCAATATGTTCCGTATTTTATCAGTATAGACCTTAGCTAAGCCTTTCTTACTGTATTCGAAGTTTTTCATACTTGATTCTTTCGTGATACCCATGTTTACTAATTGAATATCAAGTTTTTCAATGACAAAACGCTCATCTTCATCATTTTTTACTCCACCCACTTGAGTCAAATCAATCTTTGTACCATCATTTAGTTCAATAATGTAAAAGAAATCACCCTTTGAGTGTTTAAACAGAGAAGGACGCCCCTTACCGTACACTCCTGTATTAATCTTTACAATCTCCACAAGGCTATATTCCCTGCCTTGTGGAGATAGAAATGAATAATCGATAATCTTGTCGTGGGTTATTACAGCAACAGCTGAAATAATCGTATATATCAAAACAACATTGAAGGTGGAGAAAGCAGCAATCACTAGTTTTCTGTACTTTTTAAAAAGTCTCCCATTTCTCCAGATCTCCCTCAAATCTTTATTGAAAAGATAGAAAAAACCAATAAATAGATAAATCTCAAAAATAATCACCAACCCTGAGTAGGGTGATTTAAAAATCCAGATGATATAATCTTTAGGAATAAACAATGCTTCTTGAATAGCGGATATTAATATAAAAAAACCGATCGATAATATGATAACGGCAATAAACGCTAGAGCTCTTAGAATGGCTGCTTTAATAATTTTTCACCCACCAGCTCGTCCTTTCTTCCGATACTTAACTTTAAATGACAATATGGATCCATACGGTCGAGAGTGGATCCTGTTGGATAATAAACAGTGGGATGCCCCGATCACTGAAAATCCAAAATTGGGCTTCACTGAAATATGGTATATTATTAGCTTAACGAAGGATTCCCACCCAATTCATCTCCACTTAGTTGATTTTCAAATCTTAGACCGTAGAGAGTTTGATGTAGAAAAGTATAAAAGGGAGAATATCATCGATTATATGGGTCCGGCGATCCCTCCCGAACCACAAGAACGAGGCTGGAAGGATACCGTTCGAGCTAATCCTAACCAAGTTACTCGAGCTATCATGAAGTTTGGTCCTTTTACAGGGCTGTATGTTTGGCACTGTCATATCTTGGAGCACGAGGATTATGAGATGATGAGACCGTTTATTGTGATCCGATGATGGACGGTGCTCTGTCAAAAATACATTTTATATCAATTTCCTAATTTATTCTTCCATTCTCTTGATCATATACTGAATTAAGTCAATATTGTTATCAATGAAGTTCAATCTTTCTCGGGCAGTAGTGGACCATTCTGAACTATGATTCATTGATGCTGTAATATGCCGGTAGCTAAATGTATATCTCGAATAAAGTTCGGAAACCACAAAGCTTATTCTGAGTTTGGTTTTCTCCTTTTTTGCTATCCCTTCAAGGTCATCATTTAACCAAGCAGGAGCATTCTCAATCGCTTTATTTACTAAATTTAATTCATAATCTTCGTTTGTCATCGGTGTATCTCCTTTTAAAAATATGTTTATAAAGTTCTAAATTAAAATCATACACTTTCATTTCAATGACTAGTGACTACCTAGAGGTAACACATTCCGTATGTTTGGATTCAGTATCTGCGTGTAATACAACCGTATCCTTTGAAGCTATATGTTTAAGTTGCCTTTGGTGCCTGCAAATATGCAGAGATTATTGAAAAACTAGGCTGTTGGAATGCTTAGCAAATAACTGGCTTAGTTTCACAAACAAACAAGATTTACAAATTTTATTAAAAGTAAGTAAATAGGCGAACAGTGAATATCACTGTTCGCCCTAAGTTTATATTTTATTTTTCCATTGAATCGAGCCTGTATCACTATGAGGATGACAATTCGACTTTAATCTTTTGTATTCATTTTCTAAATCTGTTAAAGGTAACTTCAAAAGCTGTTCCTCACTATCAAAGATTTTAAAGGTAAGCAGAATGTTAATTAATGTTTTCCTTCTTTGTTCCACAGCATTCCGAAGTATATTTTCCATGAAATCCTCTCCTTTATTAATCGTCTCATTAGAATCAGCTCTTTTAAAATAGATAAAAAAATAGACTTCTCATAGGTGCGAGAAGTCTCTATCCGAATAGTCGACTAGTGTATTAATCTTTAAAAACAAAAAGGAGACACTTTAATTTGTGTCTCCAGTTGACTGGGTAACTATGTTATTTTATTCGTAAGATTGAGATCATTTCTTCAAAAGGTGTCCTTGTTTGTTCACCACTTTTAATTCCGATAATACTTATCTGATTACTTAATAGGATATTATCATCCTTGGATTTTCCTGTCAATCAATAATTGGAAAATTTACAATTTTTTTCAGGTCTATTTTTCACGTAATTTTACACTATAATGCCGCATTGATCTTGGTATCCCTTTTAACTCAAGGAATCCAAAATAAATTAAATGCCGGATTCGATATTCTAAATAAAAGTCACCAACCATTTCTTCCATTTGATGTAATGTTTCACCAATCACTTTTCCAGTCTTAATAAAGTCTTTGTTTTGTTGCTCCCTTTGCAAATGGCCGACTGTTTTTAGGATGAGGTCATCAAAATAATCTTCGGGAACACTGGTAACACGTCCATTCTTCCATAAACGAAGGACATCTTTCGATTGCGCCAGTACTTCCCAATCTCTTTGGAATTGGATACGCTCCTGATACGATAAAGGTTCCGTCGATAGTGCTTGGTCTAGTAGTTGTTTTAATTGATTGGGGTGAAGCATGCTGGAGTATAGTTTTTTATTGTTGGAGTCGATCCGTTGATGATGAAGTTCGGTCGTATTGAGTAGAACAATATCATTATCTTTCTCTTTTAATAAATGAAGAATAAAACGAAGACCCGTTTGTTCGTTGCCATTATTGGCCGTCCATATGTAAATAGGCACAAACTCAGGAATATCCTCTATTTCTAACAACGTCTTGGAAAAGTTATTTTGTAATTCAAAATCATCCTGCTCTACATTAATATGCTCATTCAACCATTCAAAACGAAAATCTTGGCCCGCCTTTTGATCAAGTTTCCATAAAGGCCCGATCGAAAAAAAATCATAAAATCCAATCACCGTCTTTGGCCGGTCTAAGCCTACCCTTAATGCACCCGCAGTCGAGTCGGAAGAAACTAGATGGAATGCGCCCTTATTCTGATAGTTAAAGGAACTTACTTTCCGCTGACTTTGAATGAGTTGATTGATTTTTCCTGCCATGAAGTTGAGATCGTCTTGGCGAAGAAAATAACCCCGCCCTACAAGGGGAATATGTGCTTCATGATTAAAGCATCGAAATTCAACCGCGTGGCGGATCTCATACGTTTCCCATTCTCCTTGTTGCGACAATTCAGATGCGGTTAAATAATCTTCCCCTTCAATTTTGTAAACAAACACGACATTTGGCTCCGTGAAAAAATAAATATATGGATAATGATCTTGCGTTTTCATACCGCTATTCCCCTTCTTAATTTAAACTTTTGAGGGGACCATCCCCTATAAATATATTTCAATCAACCTTCTAAAAATCCCTCTTTCTCGATTATTTACACCCTATCAACATTCTAATCAAACGATTTATTAGTTTTTTACCAGTAAAAATAGGTGTCAGGCACCATGTGAATTTTTCACATGGTGCCTGACACCTTTACGAAGGATTCCCCACTCAACGACAATGAAATTAGCTATTAGCCCCACCCATATATTTACATTCAGAACTTCCTCGACCATCTTCACTCTCCCTCCAGGAAGAGTGAAGCCATTTAACGCGTAATAGGTTAGCAGCAAAACTGGCACCACTATTCGGCCGCTTACTGCCACTAACGTGACACCAAAGCTTCGAATCATCCATTTGCGATGATCTGCAATTTGTTTTCTTACTGCCGTACGATATCCTTTCCAACAGGTAAAAAGCCAGATAAGTGACAATACAAGAAAAGAAGTGGCTTTCGAAAAATTTTCAATATACGAAACATATACTAGACCAAGCCCACCGCTTATTAAGACACTGCCTACATACACTCTGCCAAGAAAGCGATGGACTTTTGGTGTTTTGATTCGAAAATGTCCAACGAATTGGAAAAAACCGGATAGTAGTGCCAAACATGCTGTTACAATATGTGCAATTAATAAGGGAAATTGCATGCCAGACGATGTGATAGATACTCGGCTATTGGCGGGATTTAATGTTAAATAAGGAACCACAAAAGGAATGATGACTCCTAATGAGATAATAAATAAAATCCACCAACTTTTTTTAGGTTTCACTACTTACACACTCCAGACTCTTCAACCGAATCTCTTCTGCTGTTTCCTTTTTCTTTCCTAATTTCTAAATCATGTCTCTTCTCCCCTTCATCTTCAAGCAAGGTTCGATGCTTTTTTTGTTTTCGCTGTCCCCATGGTTTAAATACCGAAATTACAAACATCGCTCCAAGCGAAATAATCTGAAGGATAATTCCGATCCATAGCTGCCACTTGTTTACTGTGAACGATGGATCCGTAAGAGCGTTTAGCCCTCCACTAGTTGTCAACGTTACTGCTTTTAGCGTTAAGGTATACATTGCGAAAGGACCTAATAAGATTGAGAGGACCGTCAAACCTTCTTTGACGATAATCCAGTAAAATTTGAACAAGCCCCATTGCGTAAGCACAGATAGCAAAATCCCCGTTACCACCGTGCCAATCGTGGATGCACGAACCGATGTCTGGGCTAGCATATGCATACTTATATAACATGCCTTGAGCACACCAGCATCGTTCGTGTTAGCCGCAGTTATACTTAGAATTAAAAAAACAATGGCCACCCCGAACATGATTGCAGCAAATAATAAATGTAAGATAATCAGCCATCTTCTCTGGGTAAGATTCAATTTCCTCATATGATTCCCCCCTTGTTATACATTAAACCGATACCCGACACCCCAAATCGTCTCAATATATTGTGGTTTTGACGGGTTCGTTTCAATTTTTTCACGCAATTTTCCAATAAAAACAGTTACCGTGGCATTGTCCCCGATGGAATCCAATCCCCAAATCTTTTCAAACAGCTCGTCTTTACTGAACACCTGATTAGGATGGATGGCCAAAAATAGTAATAAATCAAACTCTTTTGAGGTAAACGGAATTTCGGTTTCATTTACGAACACTTTTCGAGATAACTTATCAATACGAATTCCTCGAATCCTTATTTCGTCTTTTTGTCTCGCGAAGTTATCTGTCATTAACCGGTCATAACGTGCCAGATGTGCCTTGACCCGTGCCACCAGCTCGCCCACACTGAAGGGCTTGGTCACATAATCATCTGCCCCGAGGCCAAGCCCGCGTATTTTATCAATTTCTTCCCTCTTGGCGGAAACCATTAAAATTGGGATGTTTTTCGCTTGTCGGACGTGCCTGCAGATTTCAAATCCATCTGTATTTGGAAGCATGAGGTCGAGAATGATCAAATCATATTCCTCTTCCAAGGCCTTTTTTAGACCCACCTCTCCGCTAATAGCGATATCTACCTCATAGCCGCTTGCTTCTAAATAATCTTTTTCCACTTCCACAATAACCTGATCGTCCTCGATGATTAAAATTCGTTTCACTCGTCCTCACCCTTATGATTGATCTTTGGTAGTGTAAAATAAATGCTTGTCCCTTCCCCTAATTGACTTTCAGCCCAAACGGTTCCACCTTGTCCTTCGACCATCTGTTTGACAATAGCGAGACCAAGGCCTGTACCTCCCGATTCTGTATTTCTCGAAGGTTCTGCCCGGTAAAAACGTTTGAAAATATGGAGGAGTTCCTCGCTGTCAATTCCCGGTCCGTTATCCAGGATGTGTACTGTTGCTTTTGCCTCGTCGTCGAACAATTCCACCTTGATTTCCTTTTGTTCGTTGTTCATATATTTTAAGCTGTTGTCGATTATATTCATCATTACCCTGCTCATCTTTTCATGGTCTCCCATAACGAGAACCGGTCTGTCGCTGACGGAAGAGAACGTAATCTTAATATTCTCCATCCGCAGGTCGAGACGTAATTCTTCTATATAATTCTGCAAATACCCGCGAATGTCCAGAGGTTTCAAATCAAATGGCAGTCGTTTTAAATCAAGCTTAGAATACAACATCAATTCGTCTATCAATTGATCCATATCGTCCGCTTTTTTCGCGATCATATTTATATATTTATCCCTTTTCGAAACCGTATCTGCGATTCCATCTTGAATGCCTTGAACGCACGCTTTAATTCCAGTAATCGGCGTTTTCAGATCATGTGAAATGTTTGAAATTAATTCTTTCCGGTTCTCTTCATACTGTAGCTGAAGATGGATCGATTCGTTCAAGCGGGCGCGCATTTCATCAAAGGAAGCCCCCAATTCTCCGAATTCATCTCTGCGGTCCAACTTCACCTCATGAGCAAGGATCCCTTTTTTAATTTGTTCTGCAGCATGTTTTAGCGTGTACAAAGGTTTGATAAAACTTCGGGAAACTAAATAGGTAAGAATACCATTCGTTAGGCCAATAACAAGTAGCAGCGACAATACCAGCAGCGGGAAAAACTTTCTTGCTTCCTTGAAAAAAGGATATAAATCAGAAAATATATATACTGTACCTGTAGTGTCATCGCTAAGAGTGATATCGTACTTTTCCACTGAAAAACGACTTTTTCCCCATCGGCCATGAGTCTGTCCCCTTTGCATCTCCTTAATCTCAGTAGTATTTAGATCAAGGCGGTTCACGAAAGGGGAAGTGAAGCCAGTTCGATTATCTTTCATTACCACGAGTCCTGAATGAACACGATTCAATTGTTTGTCCGTGCTTTTCAAGAACTCGTTGTCGTTGAATCGGTCTGGGTCATTTTTTGTCATAAACTTCACGCCGGCAATCAGGTCTCTGCGTTGATTGGCCGTTTCCCAAAAGGCTGGCATTCCCCTACCATCCCTGGTTCCAGCCATATCCTTATAAAAAGCTGAAACAAGTGTTGTGGAAATTAAGGCGAACAACACGATGGGAATGAAGGTCATGGCCATATAGGATAGTAGTAGTCTCGTCTTGATCGACATGAGCGAATCTCCTTAACGCATTTTTTTTCGAACAGAATGAACCCTGATATATCTCCAAACTAGGCCAGCCAACGCTTTCTGTTATTTATCATAACCGGGAATTATAAATCCCTTCTAAACCAATCCTAAAAAAAGTATAAAAATTATTTAAACAGTGTAGTTTGATTCCAAAAAGGACTATCATTGAATTAGCTCAATGTATAGGAGACCAATTGAAACCGATAACCCTATCTTTGCATTGAGTGAACATTTAAGCTAATTACTGTTTGTTTTCAAGGAGGACAATTATGGAAAATGTATTTGATTATGAAGATATCCAATTGATTCCGGCAAAAAGTGTTGTAAATAGTCGCTCTGAGTGTGATACAACTGTATCCTTTGGCGGGCATACATTTAAGCTGCCGGTGGTTCCTGCAAATATGCAGACAATTATCGACGAAAAGATAGCCATTTACTTAGCTGAAAATGGTTACTTTTATATCATGCATCGTTTTGAGCCAGGTAAGCGATTATCATTTATCAAAGATATGAAATCACGCGGTTTATTGTCATCTATCAGTGTTGGAGTTAAAGAGGAGGAGTACCAATTTATCAAACAATTAGCGGATGAACAGATTTCACCCGAATTTATAACCATTGATATCGCACATGGTCATTCCAATGCGGTAATTAAAATGATTCAGCATATTAAGAAGTACATACCTAACAGTTTTGTCATAGCTGGAAATGTCGGAACTCCAGAAGCAGTCAGAGAATTAGAGCACGCTGGTGCGGATGCGACTAAAGTTGGGATTGGACCTGGGAAGGTATGTATCACCAAGATTAAGACTGGATTTGGGACTGGCGGCTGGCAATTAGCTGCGCTGCGTTGGTGTGCAAAGGCAGCAAGTAAGCCGATTATTGCTGACGGAGGGATTCGCACACATGGTGATATCGCCAAATCCATTAGATTCGGGGCAACCATGGTGATGATTGGTTCATTGTTTGCAGGACACGAAGAGTCGCCAGGAGAAACGATCGAGAAAGATGGTAAGTGTTATAAAGAATACTTTGGATCAGCATCGGAATTTCAAAAAGGGGAAAAGAAAAATGTAGAAGGCAAAAAAATGTTTGTTGAGTACAAAGGCTCTTTAAAAGAAACGTTGATAGAAATGGAACAAGACCTTCAATCCTCTATTTCTTACGCAGGAGGAAATAAGTTAGCAGCCATCCGTAATGTAGATTATGTGGTTGTTAAGAATTCAATCTTTAATGGGGATAAGGTCTATTAAAGGGTTGAAGAGTTCTGTATAAACTATTAGTGGTTATAAATGGAAAAGGGACGCCAAAAGCGTCCTTTATCTGTTGTTAAACAATTTCATTGAATTACGAAAAATAGCTCACCTTACCAATGAACCCTTTGGGCAATGGCTGAATAGCTTCCGCTTAGCAAGTGAATTTTGATGATATTGAACTAGTTTTGATCGACTTCCTCTTATCCTAGTTTGGCAGGTATTCCGCTCCGTCTACTTTCCTATTAGATTGAACAGCCGCTCTTTCAACCGCTTCGGTCACCATTTCATGAACATGTAAATCTAAAGGATGCGGAACCAAATCTCCAAGTTTAGTACATGCTGCGATCGCTTCAGCGGCAGCGACTAGCATAGGATGGGTGATTTCACTAGCTTGCGCGTTTAAAGCTCCTCGAAAAATACCAGGAAATCCAAGAACATTGTTAACAGAGCGGCCATCTGCCGCATATGCAGCTCCCGCCTGCAGGGCTAATTCCGGTTCGATTTCCGGTTTAGGGTTTGATAATGCTAAAATCACCTGCCCTGGGCGTACCCATTGCTGTTGAATCAGTCCAGGAACACCTGTAGTAGCGATAACGATATCACAGTTCCTCAATAATAGTTCAATGCTATCAACTGGATGACCGCCATAGTTCTCTAACCTCGCCTTCGCATCCGGAGATAAATCTGCTCCAAATACAGCCTTTACTCCGTATGCCATAAGCATTCGAGAAATCGCCAACCCTGCTGCTCCAAGGCCAATCTGGCCAACTTGTGCATTTTTCAAGTCAATACCGGCACTTTTACACGCTGATATCGTGGCAGCCAGGGTAACGACAGCCGTTCCATGCTGATCATCATGCATTACAGGAATATCCAGCTCCTTCTTAAGTCGTTCTTCGACCTCGAAACAGTGTGGAGAACCTATATCTTCGAGTAAAATACCACTATAACCCGGAGAAATATTTTTCACTGTCCGTACAATCTCATCCGGGTCTTTCGTATTAAGAAGAATCGGAATCCCATTAATACCGGCTAATTGGTCGAAGAGAACAGCCTTCCCCTCCATAACTGGCATTCCGGCAACAGGGCCGATGTCTCCCAGGCCAAGAATCGCGGTTCCGTCAGTAACGATCGCTACCGAATTACCAATACTCGTATAAATTTTTGCTTTATCCGGTTCTGCCTCGATAATTCGGCAAACATCGGCCACACCTGGTGTATAAACTCTTCTTAAATCAGCTAATGTTTGAAGATTCACTTTACTTTTCATATGAATTTTCCCTCCTTCATGTGCATGAAGGACTTCATCTGAAACAGTATGAAGACGAATTCCCCCGTCTAACCGGGAGAGAGCGTCTGCCAATTCTTCTATCTGCTCCTCATGATCGACCTGAACAGTAATATTACGTATTGTGTAATTTGGACCTACCTTTACCGTTTCTATTTCCCCTATATCTCCACCTGCAAGACCAATTGTCGTTGCTACTTTCCCGAGATTACCGGGGAAGGAAGGTGTTTCTACCATCAACGTTCGAATAATTTGTTTGCTAATCATATCTAATTCCTCCAAAACTACTTGTCTATGAATGGGCAAGGGAAGAAGTGACTCCCATTTTCCTCTTTGATCGTTAACATTTTATACAATTTCTTTTGACCATTTAAATAAATGATTGGTATGTT